>JBOGUE010000793.1:0-6263 GCA_050695955.1 Thermomicrobiales bacterium
CGTGCCGGAACGCTTTACGGGGCAGGCGCTGGTCGAATCGATGGTCGGCATCGGCATGGAAAAGGTGCGAGTGCTCTTTCCGCGCGGAGACCTTGCGCACAGTACCGTACCCGAGGGCATCACCCAGGCAGGGGCAATCGTCGACGAGGTTGAAGCATATCGAACGGTTGCCATGACTGAGATTGCGCCCGAAATGCTCTCCTATTTGAGCGCAAACCCAGTGGACGTGGCGATCTTTCTTTCGCCGTCAAGCGTGCGAAACCTAGCCGTGTTGCTTGGAAAGAGCATAACGGTGCTTCGGAGCGCGGTCATCGCCTGCATCGGACCGGTGACTGCCCGTGCCGTTCGCGAACTCGGGTTGACCGTTCACGTCGAACCGGCTGAATCGACCATTACCGCGACCGTGGCCGCTATCGAGCGCTATCTCGCCGACCGAACTCCAAATGGGGTGGTGGTGAGCCGGTCGGCTGGTGAGAGGAGTTCGCTGTGACAAATCACGGAAACGGCATTGACGGACTGCCGCCGATCGCTCCGTTTCGGCGGATGCGCCGGTTGCGAGGCAGTGAGGCGATTCGCCGATTTGTGCGAGAAACCTCGCTCGACGTGGCGGACTTCATCTACCCACTCTTCATCACCCACGGCTCAGGAATTCGCCGCGAGATCGGTTCGATGCCGGGGCAGTTCCAGCTTTCCGTCGATGAGCTGCCGCGAGAATTGGCCGAGCTATCCGACCTGCGCATCCCGGCAGTGCTGCTCTTCGGCATCCCGGACTCGAAGGACCCGCACGCCAGTGGCGCCTTTGACCCGCGAGGCGTTGTCCAGGAGGCGGTGCGGTCGATCAAGCGGCACGCGCCGGACCTGCTCGTCATCACCGACGTGTGCGCCTGTGAATACACCGACCATGGTCACTGCGGCATCGTGATCGGTGAGGAGGTCAACAACGATCGCACGCTCGCGCTGCTCGCCAAGACTGCGCTCAGCCACGCCGAAGCAGGCGCCGACGTCGTCGCGCCGTCCGACATGATGGACGGTCGCGTCGCGGCGATCCGCGCCGCCCTCGACGCTGCCGGCTTCCTCCAGACGCCGATTATGTCCTACGCTGCCAAGTACGCCTCGGGCTTCTACGGCCCATTTCGCGAAGCCGCGGAGAGCACACCGGCCTTCGGGGATCGACGCACGCACCAGATGGATCCGGGAAACGCCCGCGAGGCGCTGACCGAGATCGCCATCGACCTCGACGAAGGCGCCGACATCATTATCGTCAAACCGGCGCTGCCCTATCTCGACGTGGTCCACCGGGCGCGAGAGGCGTTCGACGTGCCGCTCGTCGCGTACAACGTTTCAGGCGAATACGCGATGATCAAGGCGGCAGCACACATGGGATGGATCGACGAACGGCGCGTCACGATGGAAACGTTAACCGCGATCAAGCGCGCCGGCGCCGGCCGCATTATCACGTACCACGCGAAAGAAGCGGCCCGCTGGCTGCGCGACGAGAGGGGTCAGGAGTCAGGAGTCAGGGGCCGGGGAGAACACGTCCCATCGTCCCTGACCCCTGACTCCTGACTCTTGACCCCTACGACGACCGAAGGGAGCAAACGCATGTCGATGGAGCTACAGCCGGGACGCCGGCAGTTCGTCAAATTCTCGTTCTTCAAGGTGATGCCGGAGTGGCGGCGGCTCGATGAAATCGAGCGCGATCGTCAACTCGGTGAGTTCCGCGCCGTGACCGAGGCGTGGGCGGAACGCAATCTGATCCGCTGCTACTCCACGATTGGCACGCGTGGTGACGCCGACTTCTTGCTCTGGCAGGTCAGCTACGACCTGGCCGACCTGCACCACATGACGAGTGAGTTGCACGGCACCGCGTTGGGTGGCTGGCTGACGACGCCCTATTCCTATCTCTCGATGACGAAACACTCGCAGTACGTCGAGAAGTATTCCGGTCCAGGCCGAGACCAGTTCACCCGCCTCAGCCTGGCCCCAGGCGAGCACAAATACCTCTTCGTCTACCCGCTGACCAAGACGCGCGAGTGGTATTCCCTGTCGAAGGAAGATCGGCAGGAAGCGATGAACCAGCACATGGCCATCGGCCACACCTACTCGTCGGTTAAGCTCAACACGACCTATTCCTTCGGCATCGACGATCAGGAGTTCGTCCTTGCGTTCGAGACCGACGAGCCGAGTGACTTCCTCGACCTCGTCCAGGAGCTGCGCCCCTCGATGTCCAGCGCCTATACCGAGACGGACGTCCCGATCTTCACCTGCATCGCCACCACGGCCGCCGGCATGCTCGACGCGGTCGCCGGTAAGCGCCAGCGCGTTCCGGCGTAGCCTGGCATGATTCCAACACCCACGGTGTCAATGACCGGACGGCAGCGACTGCTGGCAGCCGCGCGCCGGGAGCCGGTCGACAGGACGCCGGTCTGGTTCATGCGCCAGGCCGGGCGTTGCCTACCTGAGTACCGCGCCATGCGCGAGAAGCACGACTTCCTGGAGGTGGCGAAAACGCCCGAACTTTGTGTCGCGGCGACAATGATGCCGGTCGACCGGCTCGGCGTTGACGCCGCGGTGCTCTTTGCCGACATCATGCTGCCGCTCGGCGGCATGGGCGTCCCATTTCGCATCGATCCGGGTGTTGGGCCGGTCATCCCGGACCCGATTCGCACCGAAGCGGACGTGGCTCGCCTACGCATCGTCGAGGCGGAGGAAGCGACGCCCTATCTCTTCGACGCCATCCGCCTGCTGCGCGGCGAGTTGGGCGAGCGTGCCGCGCTCCTCGGTTTCTCCGGCGCTCCGTTCACTCTTGCTTGTTACCTCGTCGAGGGGCGAGCGTCCCGCGAGTACCCGCGCACAAAGGCGCTGATGTACGGCAAGCCTGAACTCTGGCGCCGCCTGATGGAGACGATCACCGAGGTAGTGATTCGGTATCTCCGAGCACAAATCGAGGCCGGCGCGGAGGCCGTCCAACTCTTCGACTCCTGGCTCGGATTGCTCGGACCTAACTCCTACGAAACCATGGTCATGCCGTACACGCGACGCATTTTCGCGACGTTGGCCGGCACGGCGCCGACGATCCATTTCAGCACCGGTACCGTCGCCTTGTTGGAGATGATCGCCTCCACTGGCTGCGATGTCGTCAGCGTCGATTGGCGGCTGCCGCTCGACGATGCCTGGCAAAGCATCGGCCCGTCAAAGGCAATACAGGGCAACCTCGACCCGACGCTGCTCTTGGCCACGGACGAAGCCGTGGCGGAAGGTGCGCGCGACGTCTTGCGGCGCGCGGCGGGGCGACCCGGTCATATCTTTAACCTCGGTCACGGCATCCTGCCTGAAACTGATCCGGTTCGCCTGGAACGCCTCGTATCACTGGTCCATAAGGCGACACCGGCAACGATCAGTTAATCCCGCTCACCTAGGACGTTCGGCCGTCCTGTCTATACTGTGCCTGTCTATACTGTGGTGGTACGCGCGAGCGCGCGGCGGACGCGCTTGACCTGGCACACCGCGGAAGGATGATGACCGTGGGGACCGCCCCCGCGCTGGCGCCTGATCCGTCAGTCGCCGCGACCGTGTTGGTTGTCGACGACGAACCAAGTTTGCGGCAGACGTTGGAATACACCCTTCGCCGCGAAGGCTTCGTCGTTGCCACGGCCGCTGACGGGCGCGAAGCGCTCGAACTCGCCCGCCGTCGCCGCCCAGACGTGATCGTCCTCGACATCATGTTGCCCGGCATGGATGGGCTGCAAGTTTGCCGCACCCTGCGCGCCGAATCGACCGTGCCGATCCTCTTGCTCTCTGCTCGTGGCGAGGAGATCGACCGGGTCCTCGGCCTCGAACTCGGGGCGGACGACTACCTGACCAAGCCTTTTGCCATGCGCGAGCTCGTGGCGCGAGTCAGGGCGATGCTGCGCCGCGCGCGGATGGCGTCGTCGGACGGCGCGGCCGGACCCATGGCCGACAGGAACATTTCTGAAGCATCGGGACCGACCTTCGTTGCCGGAGAACTCTCCATCGACGTGCCTCGCCGCCAAGTCTCACTGAATGGGCAGGTCGTTGCGCTTAAGCCGAAGGAGTTCGATCTCCTCGCTTATCTGGCGAAGCATGCCGGCATCGTCCTCTCGCGGGATGCCTTGCTGCGGGAGGTCTGGGGCTACGACTTCCCGATCGATACGCGCACCGTCGACGTGCACGTCCGCTGGCTCCGACAGAAGCTAGAGACCGAGCCGAGCCAACCGAAGCGAATTGAGACGGTCCGAGGCCATGGGTACCGATTTGTCCCGCACGGCGGATAGACGGCCGATGGCTAATAGGTTCGATGGTCTCATCCCCGCCACCCTTCGTGGCCGGTTGGCACTGACATTGGTCGTGCTCATCTTCGGCGTCATGGCCGGGCTGGGCGGGTATCTCGTCTTCGCTGCCAAGGACCTCTATATCGACCGCCTGCGTACCCAAATGGAACGGCAAGTACAAGTCGTTGCCCGTGCCGTGGCGCCAGTCGTCGAACAGGGCGCCATCGAAGCCGTCGATCCACTCGTCAAGGAACTCGGCGCGGACGTCGACACCCGGATCACGATCGTTGCCAAAGACGGGGCGGTGCTCGGTGATTCCGACGCCGACCCCCGGACCATGGAGAACCATAGCGATCGCGCCGAAATTCGGGATGCGCTACGCCGCGGCCTCGGGTCCTCCGAGCGGACGAGCTCCACCCTCGACGAAGCGTTCATGTACGTTGCGGTGCCGATCCCAGGCAACTCGGGAGCAGTGGCGCGCGTGGCGCAGCCATTGGCCGAAGTCGATTCCGCCATTGGCCGCATCCAACGCGACGTGGCGATTGCCGCGGGCATCGCCGCGTTGCTCGTCGCGGGGGCCGGCATATTCGTCTCGCGTCGCATCACCGACCCCCTCGACGAACTGCGCAAGCATGCCAATCAGGTCGCCTCCGGCCGCCTCGATGCTGCCGTGACTCCGGCGAGTACGCGGGAACTCGGCGACCTCGCGCATGCCTTCAACATCATGACCGATCGTATTCGCGAGCTGATCCGCGACAGTGAGCGATCGCGCCTCCGTTTGGCAGCCATCGTCCAGAACCTGAGCGACGGCGTCGTCCTCACTGATGCATCGCAGCGTGTGATCGACCTCAATCCCGCGGCAAGCCGGATGCTTGAGGCAACGCCGCGGTGGGCGGCTGGTCAACCGTTTGTCGTCGTGGCGCGCGATCATGAGCTCGCGGAACTCCTGCAGACTGTCATGGCAGGGGGCGGCGTGACGGTGGCCACCGTCGAGTTTGGCCGCCAGCGCACAGTGCTCGAAACGGCAGCCCAACGGGTGACCGGTCCCGGTGAGGATTTGGGCGTCGTCGTGTTGCGCGACATCACCGAATTGCGGCGCCTCGAATCGGTGCGGCGAGAGTTCGTCGCCAACGTCTCGCACGAACTGCGCACGCCGCTGGCGTCGATTCGCGCCCTCGTCGAGACACTGGAAGCGGGCGCGGCCAACGACCCAGAGGTGGGGCCGGACTTTCTGCACCGCATTGTCGGCGAAGTCGATCGCCTGACGGCCCTCGTCAGCGAGTTGCTCGATCTCGGCCGGCTCGAATCGGGGCGCGTCGTTCTGAAGGTGGAGGCGCTCGATTCGGCGGAGGTCCTCCGGCACGGCGCCGAACGACTGCGGCCGCAGACCGAGCGGGCCGGGCTGACGCTGGACATCATGGTTCCGGACGGGTTGCCGTCGATGGTTGCCGATCGCGCCCGGATCGAACAGGTGCTGATCAACCTAGTGCACAACGCGATCAAGTTTACCCCGACCGGCGGCCGGATCGAGGTGAACGCCGCGGTCGTCGACGACGTGCTAGAAGTCTCCGTCGCCGACACCGGCGTCGGCATCGCCGAGGACGAACTACCGCGCGTTTTCGAGCGCTTTTACAAAGCGGACAAGTCGCGGCGCTCCGAGGGCACCGGCCTCGGCCTGGCGATCACCAAACACATCGTGCAGGCGCACAAGGGAACCGTGTGGGCGACGAGCGAGCCAAATCAAGGCTCGACGTTTACCTTCACCATCCCGCTTGCTGGGGAGGTGGTGGACACAGCGGTCGCTCGCTTCGGGACCGTTGCCCGGAGTTAATGTCCGGCAAACACGTTGGGGGCCGTTCACGCGTATGATGAACCCCGGTCGGTTACGGCGTCCGGCCTACCCCAGACATTCGGTCCCCTCGATTACCCCATCTCTCACCCCCACCACCACCGTCCGGCGGCCCCCAGGGC
>JBOGUE010000794.1:0-9475 GCA_050695955.1 Thermomicrobiales bacterium
CAAGGATCTTGTCGAGACATTCCCGATCAAGGACGTCAAGAAGCTCGTGGATACCTTCCCGCTCGATACGCTGAAGGCGCTTACGGAGACGTTCCAAGCCAAGGGACTCAAGAGCCTGGTAGACACGTTCGACATCCAGGGGCTCCACGAACTCGTCGACGCGGTCAAGATCAAGGGCCTGCAGGAACTGGTGGTTGCCTTCCCCCTCGACAAGCTAAAGGACCTCGTGCAGAAGGTCCTCCTCAAAGACCTCAAGACCTTAATAGACGAAGTAGACACCCAGGGGCTGAAGAATCTGGTCGCCGGCCTCGGGACGGACGCGCTCAGGAAGCTGGTTCAGGATCTCGGGGCCGACGTAATCGCGCGGCTCTTCCGTGGCATGGATTCCAAAACGTTCCACACGGTGAGCCTCATCGACTCGATTCCGAGCGTTGGGGGGATAGATGCTTTCGTCGCACTCGTCCGGCGTGACGGCGCCGACTCGATGATCAAGTATGGAGTGGATGCGCTGCAGAAGGTGGGCAAGGCCGATTTGGACACGTTCGCCGGCATCTTTGGGACGACGATCTCGTTCGAGAAGCTGAAGAAGAAGTGGAAGCACGCCGGCGATTTTGGGATCCCGGGAACGTTCAAGGACAAGGACGTCGCGGCCCACCAGCAATTCAGGGACGCCCTCAACAAGGTGGTTGCAAACGCGGACGTCGGCTATGTCGGTCCGTACGGTGATTTCCCCCACGCGGCCCACTTCTTCCAGGGCGACCTCATCGTGATCGTTGAGTTGTCAGGTGAATTCATCTCCGGTTGGGGCAATGCTGGTAATAAACTGGCGGGCATTCGTGTTACCGCGCCACCGAAGGTGGGCGCGAAGAATTTCCGAGTGAGGTAACGATGGGCGCGTTTGTCAGTTTGGCCTTCGGGTGGGAAGGATCGCTCGAGGACATCTCGGCCTTGGATGGTGCGCTTGACCGCGCGGGGCTGCAGCTGCGTCATGCCGGTCAACAGGCATATGGAATGCGCGAGGCGGCGTGGATCTTCTCGGTTGCCGAGGAGGAACTTGCCTTGACCAGTCGGTGCTATCAGGAGACGGGGTGGGTCTCCACGACCTTGGACATTGCCGAGGAGGTGTTCGAGGCGGCCGGCGACAGGGTGGGGCGTGCAGAACTCGTGGAGACGTTTGTTCGCCTTGGAGCTGACTTGTTGCGACGGCTTGGCCTGCGATACGTCTTTTTCGATGAGGAGGCGGAAGCCGAGATCGCGCCGTGGCAGTACCGTGCCGACGTTCTGTTCGGGATCACGCTGGTCGCGGACGGTGTCCCGGGGCTGGCGGAGGCCGCGCGGCGGCCGGAGGTGCAACGCATCGAGCGTTTCGACGGAGGACTTGCCTTGTTTCGGCGCTTAGACCCCGTGCCACACTACGAGCCGCCGAATCGGCCTGAAGCGATGCATAAGCCCGCTTGACAGAATAGTACATACGTTCTACTCTGCCGATATGGCACGCGCGACCTACATCGAAACGACCTGTAAATCGGCACTCAATCGCGTCTCCGGCATGCCCTTCAACTGGTCGCTCAACCCGTACCGTGGCTGCGTCCATAGCTGCCACTACTGCTACGCTCGCGCCACTCACGCCTACTATGGGATGAACGCGGGCGAGGACTTCGAGACGAAGATCGTCGTCAAAACGAACTTCGCCGAGGTGCTTAGGCGCGAGCTGGCGCGGCCGTCGTGGAGCGGCGAATACGTCGCCATCGGCACGGCCACCGACGCCTATCAGCCGGCCGAGGGGCGCTTTCGTATCACGCGCCGGTCGCTGGAGGCGCTGCTGGCGTACCGAAACCCGGTCGGCATCGTCACCAAGTCGACGCTCATCCTGCGCGATGCGGACCTGCTTGCGGAGTTGGCGCGGCTGACGAAGGTGCGGGTCTATTTCACCGTGACGACCCTCGACACCGAACTCTGGCGGCTGATCGAACCGGGCACGCCACCCCCGTTGCAGCGTCTCGCCGTTTTGCGCCGCCTGGTCGATGCCGGCGTGCCCTGCGGCGTGCTGATGGCGCCCGTCCTGCCGGGCATCACCGATGCCATCGAGTCGATCGAGGCTGTCGCCGCGGCCGCGACCGATCATGGCGCGTCCTACTTCGGAACGAGCGCATTGCGGCTGGCGCCGTTGGTCAAGGAGCACTTCTTTCAGTTCGTCGAGTCCGCCTTGCCGGCGATGCTGCCGCGGTATCAGCGCGGTTACGTCGGCCCGAACGCACCCACCGCGTACATCGAGAAGCTCACGGCGCGGGTGGAAGACGTGCGGGCACGGTACGACTTTGGCGAGGATTCGATGCGCAAGCGCCTCCCCGGCAGCGCGGAGGCGATCGAGGCCGGTAAGGCTTCCAGAAATCAGAGCCAGCCGAGGCAACTCGCACTTACCCTCTGAGGCAGAAACGTTCGTAGGGGCGGACCGATGTGTCCGCCCTGGCACGAATGCGTTGCGTCAAGGCTGCTCGCCGAAAAATGCGGTACCCGGGCGGACATACTGCCGCGCGACCTCGTCGTTGACCTCCAACCCGATGCCGGGTTTGTCGGTCAGCACGACGTGGCCGTTTTGGATGACGGGTTGGTCCTGGATGGTCAGGTCATCCCAGCCGTCGTAGTCAATCCAATGCCATTCCATGACGAGGAAGTTAGGGATCGAGGCGCAGACGTGGGCGGATGCCATCGTGCCGAGCGGGCCGCAGACGTTATGCGGCGCGAGCGGCACGTAGTAGACCTCGGCCATGTTCGCGATCTTCCGGCACTCGGAGAGACCGCCGCACTTCGGGATGTCGGGCATGATGTAGTCGACCGCCTGCTGTTCGAGCAGGTCGCGGAACCCCCAACGCAGATACAGGTTCTCGCCGGCGCAGAGCGGAACGGGCGAGACGCGCTTCACCTCGCGCATGGCGGCGACGTTTTCCGGCGGCACCGGCTCCTCCAGCCAAAGCAGATTGAACGGCTCCATCGCCCGCGCCACGGCGATGCCGCTGGCGATGTCGTAGCGACCGTGCATGTCGATCGCCAGGTCGACCTTCGGCCCGACCGCGTCCCGCACCGCCGCGACGCGCTCAACCATCCACTCCACCTCCGGCCCGGAGGCGTGCCAATTCCAGCGGTCGTTGCGGAACCCGGCGCGCGTCTCGTCGACGTCGAACTTGATCGCGTCAAAGCCGAGCGCCACGACCTCCTTGGCCCTTTTGGCGTAAGACTCGGGTGAGAAGTCCTTGCCGGCGTGGCTGTCGCAATAGAGACGGACGGTGTCGCGGAACTTGCCGCCAAGCAATTGGTAGATGGGCAACCCCAGCGCCTTGCCGGTCAGGTCCCAGAGCGCGATCTCGATGCCGGTCATCGCCGTCACGGTCGCGCCCGCCATCGCCCCATCGAAGAGGCGCGACCGGCGCATTTGCTCGAAGAGCATATCGACGTTGAGCGGGTCCTCGCCCAGGATGTACCGCGCCAGCGCCTGCACCATCGCCGGGCAGCCCTCGCCGCCGTGGATGCATTCGCCGTTGCCCATCAGCCCTTCATCCGTATAGACGCGGACATACGTCGAGTAGCCGTGCCCTTTGATCTCGGCGGTGCGGACGTCGGTGATCTTCACGCGAACGTGCTCCTTTCGATGGGCAGTGTTCGAAGACGTGCGCTGCTACAGGCGAAACAGGCGTCGGAGAACCGTTTCGACCTGGAGCATCGTTGCTGGGTCGATCGTGCCAAGTCGGCGGCGCAGGCGGAGTTGGCTCAGAACCTTCGTCTGTTCGCACATGATCACCGACGGGTGCTGAAGCCCGCCCTCGGGAGGCGCAACGCGTACCTGCATCGGTAATCCCCGGTCGCGGGTGGTAATCGGGATGAGCGCGACCAGACGGCTTGGACCCGCGTTGAGACCGTCGTCAGAGAGGACGAGAGCGGGACGGATTCCCCCCTGTTCGTGGCCAATAACTGGTTCCAGATCCGATAACCAGACTTCTCCGCGTCGGGGCGCGATGGGCAGCCCTGAGCTCACGCCTTGTCCTCCTGGTTCTGGGCAGCCGCAAGCAACTCGTCGATGCCCTCATACGGAGGCTCGTCAAAGTCGACCAGGGATGCGGTCTCCCACAACGCAAACTCGGCCTCATACTCGGCTTTGGCGACCGGGTCGGCGTAAAGTCGATCATAGGCCGCGTTGACTTCGTCCCAAAAGTCGGCCTCCTCCATACGGCGGGTTGCCTCGTCGACAACCTCACCGATCGGTGCGCCGCGCTTTTCGGCCAGTTCCCGCAGCCGATGATGCGTTTCCTGAGGGACTCGAATCGTCACGGTAGCCATGGTTCCCTCCGTCGAAGTTGTCACAAATCGGCAACGCAAAGCGTAACATAAATCGTGTCACAATCGGACCGGCTCGCCTCGTTCTGCCGAAGCGTTCGCTGCCATCACCAATCGGTGCGTTCGCATGGCGTCGTCGAAGGGTTGGCGGAGGCCGGATGTGTCGTCGGTGGTGATGGCGTCGAAGAAGGCGCGGGCCAGTTCCCGTTCGCCGAGACCGCGGACTGCCGGCCACGTCAGGGTTTCCTCAGGGGTGGTCCAGGCGCCGTTCAGCCAGTCGACGGTTGCTTTGCCCGCGGCGGCGACGATGGTGAGGCCGCTTTCGGGCGGGATGCCGGGTGGGAGCGCGTAGGTGCTGGCGTAGCTGCCGACCGCGCCATTGGCCCATTGCACCGTCAGGCTGTAAGCGTCCCAGTTCTCCCAGCCCGGTTGGCCGGTCAGCACTTGGTCAGCGTAGCGGGCGTAGACCTCGACCGCCTCGGTCCGCATCAGGTAGCGGCAGAGATCGAGGTAGTGGATGCCCCATTCGACGACATGCCCACCGCCCCAATGGCGCGACCAGTTGCCGGGGATGTCCGGCCCCTTGCGATAGTTCCAGATGTGGGTTAAGGCGACCGGCTGCTGAGAGAGGAGTGCTTGCAGCTCGTGGACGCCGGGTCCATAGCGGAGTTGATGGCAGACGTGGACCAGGCGGTTTGCCCGCGTCGCCGCCTCGCCGATGGCCTCCGCATCCTCGATATTGAGCGTGATCGGCTTCTCCAAAATGACGTGCGCGCCGAGTTCCAACGCGGCCACGGCCTGCTCGCGGTGGAGTGGGGGCGGGGTGGTGATGACCACGACGTCCGGACGGGTCCGCCGCAGCATCGCCAGCGGATCGACGGCGGGCGCGGCGTAGGGCGCGCTCGTCGCGATCAGCCCGCGGGCGCGTTCCTCGTCGATGTCGGCGATGGCGACGACCTGTGCCCGGTCTTCAAGGTCCGCGACCGCCTCGGTATGAGCCCGACCGCGGCGTCCCGCGCCGATCACGGCGACCTGTAGCGTCACGCCCGCATCCCCTTTCATTGTTGCGTACGGCCAAGGCGGAAGAATTACCCGAAGTTCGCCTGATTGAAAAGAGGCATCATCATCATTCCGACCGAAGCGGCTATGGCATCTGGGGATGCCGGGCGGCGGGGTCAAGCGCCCGCATCCGGGCAGTGAGAGAATCATCGGCCGCCTGAAGCGCGGCCATTGCCGGGCGGACGGAGCGAGCCGAGATTGCCGGCTCGCGGTTCTGCCGGATGGCGGCGAAGAACTCGGCGTCCTGGCGGACGATTGGCATCCGCGGCCCATCGGTAGGCGGCGGGCCGGTGAGTATGCGGTCTCCCTCCCGCAGGCGGCGGTCGGTGAGGAGAAGCGTCATTTCGTCGCCGATGATGAGGCAGTCGTCGATCGCCAGGCGCGAGTGGTAGGACATCGACACGGTGGCGATTTGGTCGCGTTCGGTCCGCATCACCAGGCTCAGGTCCATGGGGATGTCGAGCTGACCGCCGGGCAAGGCGACGTGCGCGACCGTATCGACGGTCTCGGCCCGGTCCGCGACGCCGAGGACCCAGAGGGCGGCGTCAACGGCGTGTCCCCCGTGGTGCCAGAGCAGGTTGTCGGTCCAGGAACGCTCTCGTCCTTTCCAGTTCACATTCTCGCGGCGGTCGAAGAGGTACCGGCTGACGATTGCGTGGGGATGGATCGCGCCAGTGTCGATCAGTCGCTTCGCCTCAATATAGGCGGGCAGATACCGGCGGATATGGCAGACCATCAACCGCCTGTCTTCCTCGGCGGCCAGCTCGATCAGGCGGTTGGTCTCCGTCAACGAAAGCGCCAGCGGAATCTCGCAGAGGACGTGTTTCCCGGTCCGCAACGTGCGCTCGGTCTGTACGGCATGGATGGGTGAGGGTGAGCAGATGACGACGGCGTCGATTTCCGGGGCGGCAAGCAGCTCGTCGAGATCGGTCGTCCAACGTGGCATGCCGAACTCGCGGGCGAAAGCCTCGGTCGGCTCCGGCAGGCGGCCCATCACGGCGACAAAGCGCAAGTCCCGTCCCTCGGCGGTCGCCTGCAGCGTTTGGATGGCGCGAGCGTGGTCCTGCGCGATCGATCCGTAGCCAAGGATGGCAATGTTCATCTTTTCGCTCCCGTTGAACAGCGACCAGACGGCGGCGATGGCGCCTCCACATTGCATACGGCCGGACAGCGTGGCATGGTGCGGCGAAACACCGTACGACGCAAGGTCCCACGGCAGGGCACCGGTAATTGGAGGCGGCATTCGATGTCCGATACTGAACTATCGCCCGCGGCGTTCGGCACGGCCTTCAAGGCGTTCATGGAGGCCGTGTTGCTTGAGGCGACGACGCCAGACGGGGCGTTGCTCGAACGCATCCGCACCCATCTCGGCGTCGATCCGGCCCAACTCTCCGTGACCACGGAGGCGTTCGATACCTTCGACCATCCGAACGTTCAGGTCGCCCTCGACCACTGCCTGAGCATGGACGGTCGGACGGCCGAATTGGCCGGCGTCGGGTCCGACCACAAGCACTACCTAGCACTTGGCCTCTCCGACCTGCTGAGTCGCGGCAGTGGCAATAGGCCGCCATTGACCGAGGGGCCGGTCGACTACGTCAACTTCCACCTGGCCGACGGCAAGGTGCTGCCGTGCGTGCAGTTCGGGCTTTATCTCGTCGCCGATGGCGAGGAGCGCTTTGTCGTCTTTCTGGCCGGTCCGCACGAGCACGGGCCGCCGGACCAGAAGCTGCGGGTCGAGGTGATGGCAACGCGGCCGGAGGTTGGGCAGGCGTTTCTGGCGGAGCTCGTCGAGGATACGAAGCGGTTCAATGTCTATCGCGGGCACGTCATCTCGCTCTCGCCCGGCGAACTGGGGATGGGGCGGCAGTCGCTGGTCGTCTTCCACAACTTGCCGAAGGTGGAACGGGACGACCTGATCCTACCCGAGGGCGCGCTGGAGCGCATCGAGCGGCACACGGTCGTCTTCGCCCAGCACGCCGAACGGCTGCTAGCGGCCGGGCGGTCCCTGAAGCGCGGCCTGCTTCTCCACGGACCGCCGGGCACCGGCAAGACGCTGACCGTGATGTACCTGACGAGCCGGATGCCGGAACGCACCGTCGTGCTGACCACCGGCTTCGGGATGGGGCTGCTCCGTCTCGTCGCCCAGCTTGCGCGATCACTTGCCCCGGCGATGGTGGTCCTGGAAGACGTGGATTTGATCGCCGAGGAACGCGGCATGTCCTTTTCTCGCACGGGGCCGCTCCTCTTCGAGTTGCTGAACGAGATGGACGGCCTGCGCGACGACAGCGACGTCATCTTCGTGCTGACGACAAATCGGCCGGACACCCTGGAACCGGCGCTGGCCGCCCGGCCGGGCCGGATCGACCTCGCCGTCGAGTTGCCATTGCCCGACGCCGAGGGACGGCGTCGTCTCCTGGAGCTGTACGCGAAGGGCCTGGAGTTGCGCGACGTCGACTTCGACCGGTTGGTGAAGCAGACCGAGGGCGCCAGCCCGGCCTACATCAAGGAACTCTTGCGCAAGGCCGCCGTCCTGGCCGCCGCCGAGAGCGCGGAGCTGGTTGTCACCGGCGCGCATTTGGAGGCCGCGCTGGCGGAGTTTTCTGAGGGCGGCAAGCGCGCCCAGCGGATCCTCGGCTTCCATCCCGCGGGCGACTTCGCGCGGGAGCCAGCCGTGCCCGGACGACCGGTCGCGCCGGATCCCATGGGGACAGACTGGGTCGGGAGAGGCAGAGCGAACCGCTGATCGGCGAACCGCGCCCCACGGGCGGGTCGCCGGTGGCACACGGCCTGCGGCCCGGCACTCTACGGATGCGACCCCGGTGCTCTCGCGGTCGTGGGGAGGTGTCGAATGTACGTCGCGCGTTTTTCCTACAGCATCAAGCCGGTCGACCGGGACCGGGCGCTCGCGCTGCTCAGCCAGGAGGTCGACGCGGCGCGCGAGCAGGGAATGGAGGCCCGCCTGCTGGTGCCGCTGACGCGACCGCCGGGCGGTCCGGCGCTCCAGTACGAGGTCGCGGTCGATAGCCTGGACGCCGTCGAGATCTTTCGGGAGCGGGGACTCGGCGGCGAGGCCGACACCCGGGCCTGGCTGCGAGAGTTGAGCCCGCTCCTGCTGGAGCCGCCCGCCGTCGAGCTGCTGCGCATCGCCGAAGAGGGGAGCGGGCGGCCCGCGTAGTGGGGACGGGCGGATGCGCAACGACGAGGTCGCCGCAACCTGGCGGTATCACGACGCGACCAAGCATTCGCAACAGAGTCTGCGGCGGAGCCGGCACGTCCTCGACTGGTCCAACCTGCCGCTGCCCTACAAAATTTATGAGTCACTCCCGGCGATCGAGCTGCCGACCGACGTCTCTCCGTCCGCTGCTCCCGCCCTCGATGCGATAGCCGCGGTCGGCGAGGCGCCGGCCGGCGAGCGCTTGCCCGATCTGGCGATCTTGGCGCGTCTCTGCTTCTTCGCCAACGGCGTGACCAAACACCTGCGGCGCGGAGACCGGGAATTCTCGTTCCGCGCGGCGGCGTGCACCGGCGCGCTCTTCCACGTCGAGATCTACCTGGTCTGCGGCGACCTGCCCGATCTCGCCGCCGGCGTCTACCACTTCGGCGCCCATGACAACGGCCTGCGGCGTCTGCGCGCCGGCGACTTCCGCCGGGTGCTCGTGGAGGCATCGGGTGGTGAGCCGGCGGTCACCGCCGCGCCGGTCGTCGCGATCTGCACGAGCACTTTCTGGCGAAACGCGTGGAAGTACCAGGGACGCGCCTACCGCCACAGTTTCTGGGATACCGGGACGATCCTCGCCAATCTCCTGGCCGTCGCCGCCGCGGTCGCGCTTCCGGCCCGCGTCGTCCTCGGCTTTGTCGACGCGGAGGTCAATCGGCTCCTCGACATCGATCCCGAGCGCGAGGCGGCGATCGCGCTCGTCGCGCTCGGACGCACTCGGCAGGAGCCGACAGCGTCTCCTCCCGTTCTGCCGATTGGGCTGTCTACCACTACGCTGTCGCGGTACGAGGTGGATTACCCCGAGATCCAGGCGATGCACACCGCCTCATCGTTGGAATCGGCCACGGAAGCGGCCGCGTGGCGCGGCGC
>JBOGUE010000795.1:0-8679 GCA_050695955.1 Thermomicrobiales bacterium
CGGTTGGTCTGATTGCCCCGCACGATCCCGATCTCACCGAACGGGAGATCCTCCTGGCGAAGGAGGCGGGATTCAACCTGATCCGCGTCCATATCCGCCCATCGGTTCCCGGGTACTTCGACCTGACCGACCGGCACGGCATGCTGGTCTACGCGGAGTCGAGCCTCTGCTGGATTCTGGACACTCCGCGTCTCCTCGACCACGGCCGGCGCGAGATCACCGAGATGATCGAGCGGGACCGCAACCATCCCTCCGTCGTTTTCTGGGGCATCTTCAACGAGCACCGCGCCCCCGCCTCCCGCTACGCCGACCCGCTGATCCGCACCGCGCGCGCTCTCGACCCGACGCGCGTCATCGTCGACAACTCGGGCGGGACGCTGGCGATGGATCAGGACTACGGGTGGGCAGACCGCGCCACGGCCGTGCCGAACCGGGAGACGGGACGCGTTCCCTTCCACGACGTCCACCTCTACATCGGCGCCCCCGTCACGCGCGCGGCCTGCGACTGGCTGCGGACGGTGGGCGCGAAACCGGCCGTCGACATCGCGGCGCTGGGGTTCGGCTCGCCCGCGATCTTCGACGAGTGGTACCGCGAGCTGCGTTCCGACCCGGGTCAGATCCTCGTCTCCGAGCTCGGAGTCGGCGGCATGTCCGACCTCGATGACACCGTTGCCGGATTCGAAGGGCGGCTCGACCGCCTCGACGCCCGCGAGTTCGTGGCCTTTCGCGACAGTCTCCACGAGGGGTTCGCGGCGCGCGGGCTCGACCGCTGCTTCGCGTCGACGCGCGACCTCGTCCGCGCCGCCCAGGCGCAGCAGGCCGCCGGCAACCGCCGCCAGATCGAAGCGGTGATGACGAACCGGCGCACCTCCGGCTACATCCTGACGCAGCTCAACGACGTCGGGAGCGAGTTCCACGCCGGCGTGGTCGATCTCTGGCGGCGGCCGAAGGCGACCTTCCACGACCTCAAGCGCCTCAACCGCGACCGCTGTCTCGTCCTCTTCGGCGCCCGCGCCGTCGCAACCCTCGGCGAAAAGCTCGATGTGACCCTGACGGTGATCGACCGGGCGCCGTCCGCCGGCGGCGAGCGAATCGCCCTCACCGTCTGCGATCCGGTCGGGAACGTGATCGCCACCGACGAGCGGGAGATTCCGGCCGGCCAGGGGATTAAGGAGCTTGGCGTCATCGCGGTCGAAACCGGGTCGCTCGCGGGCGAGTACCGGGTGGTCGCGCGCGTTGCCGGCGACGCCGATGAGCTGATGACCACCGCCGAAACCCTCCTCGCGCTCCCGAAGGTCGATCCGGACCAGGGTCCTGCCGGGGTAGCCTGGCTCGGCACGCGCCCGGACGCCGCACTGTCGCGCGCGGCGGACGTCGATCCGGCCGTGCTCGTCGCCGCGGAGCCCGCATCGCTCACCGCCGCGGATTGGCGATCCCTGTTCGATGCCGTCGAATCGGGAGCCACCGGCGTCGTCGGACCGTTGCGTCCGGGCGATGCCGCGGCGATCGGGACCTTGGCGGAGCGCGGGCTCGGGATCGCCCTCCACTTCGGGATCGGGAACTGGATGGGCTGCTACCACTGGCAGCCCGCATCCGACCTCTTTGCCGGTCTGCCGGCGGGCGGGCTCGCCGGCGAAGCCTACGCCGACGTGCTCCCGCGCTACATCCTCTCCGAGCTCGGCGGCGAGGTGCTCGCCGGTTCGTTCCGCAACACCGAGACCCGGCACGACGTCGCCAAGATGCTCTGGTTCAGCGACGTCGAGGCGGTCGCGCACGGCCGCGGCCGGTTGATGTTCTGCCAGTACCGCGTCTTCACGGAACCGGGTCGCGATTCGCTCGCCGACCGGTTGCGGCTCAACCTGCTGCAACTCGGGGTGTCCATCGGGGGGCGTGGATGACCGCGGCCGATTCGACGCTCCCATTGCCGGCGATCGCGTCGCTTGTCGAAGCCCTGGGCGCGGATAACGTCTCGACCGACCTGAGCGATCGCCTGGCGAATGCCCGCGGCGTGTGGCCGGTCGAGCTCAAAACGATGCGCCGAGCGATCACGGGGACCGGATCCGCCAACCTGCCGCTGCCGGGCTGCGTGGTTTGGCCGACGGACACCGAGGCGGTGAGCGCGGTCCTCCGCGTCGCCCAGCAGTGGCGAATCCCGGTCGTTCCGTTCGGCGGCGGCTCCGGCATCGTCGGCGGCACCGCGGCGCGGTCCGGTTGCATCTCGCTCGACACCAAACGGCTCGCCCGGCTCCGCGTCGATCCGGTTTCCTTGGTCGCCCGAGCGCAGGCCGGGATCGTCGGCGCCGATCTCGAGCGGCGGCTGAACGAGCTCGGCTATTCGCTGGGTCACTTCCCGCAGTCGCTCCACTCCGGTACCGTCGGCGGCTGGGTGGCGACGCGGGCGTCGGGCACGTTTTCGACGCTCCACGGCAACATCGAGGACCGGGTCGTCGGTCTCGAGGTCGTGCTCCCCGGCGGCGAGGTGCTCCGCACCCGGCCGAGCCCCCGCTCCGCCACCGGCCCGAACCTCGCCGAGCTCTTCATCGGCTCCGAGGGCGGGCTGGGGGTGGTCACCGAGGTCGCGCTCTGGGTGCATCCGCTCGCCACGCACCGGATCTGGGCGAGTTACGCTTTTCCGAGCTTCGTCGCCGGCCTGGACGCCGTCCGTGCCTTCGTCCAGGGCGGTGCTCGGCCAGGTGTCGTTCGGCTCTACGACGCCGGCGAAACGGCCCACAAATTCCCCGACGCCGGCTTGCCGTCCGGAGCGAATCTCCTCGTCCTGGTCTACGAAGGCGCGCCGGAACTCGTAGCCGCGCACGAGGCGGTCGCGCACCGCTCGTGTCTAGCGATCGGGGGGACCGCCATCGGATCCGATCCGGCCCACCATTGGTGGCGCACGCGGTTCGATACCCGCGGCCTGGTCCTGGCCAACAGTCGAGACGGGGGCATCGCCGACGCGATCGAGGTCGCCGGACTTTGGGACGATCTCCCTACTATCTACGCGGCCATGATGCGGGTGGCGGAACACCACGGCGCGCGTGCCTACGCCCACGTCTCGCACGTCTACCCCTCCGGTGGAGGCCTCTACGTCATCTTTTCCATTCAAGACACCGACGATGGCGCCGCCGTCGACTCGTACCAACGGCTCGTCGGCGATCTGCTGGTCGCCTGTCACGAGGCCGGGGGATCGATCAGTCACCACCACGGGATCGGCCGGGGCAAAGCCCACCTGCTTCCCCTGGAGCACGGCGCGGCCGGAACGGCCGTGCTGCGGGCGATCAAACGCGCGGTCGACCCGGAGGCGCTGCTGAACCCCGGCGCGCTCGGGCTGGGGGCAGAGGTGTGACCGTCGATCTCCGTGCCGATCTCCAAGCCGAGTTGATGCCGCTCGCGCTCGGCCACGATCAGGAGGCGTCTGCTTGTCCGTGGGTCCAGCTCACGCGCCGCACGGCCGCCTATCCCTCGCGCATCGCCCAGGCGGCCCTCCTGCTTGCCAGCGGCGCGGTATCCCCCACGCCCGGCCTCGTCGATCAGATCTACCGGTGCGACGACTGCGGTCGCTGCCGCGCCCATGCGCTCCTGCCGGGACCGCCGGATCTCCCGCGCGCCCTCTGGCGGGTCCGTTCCTCCCTGGTCGCGGCGGCTGCCGTTCCCGAGCTCCTCCCGCTCGCGGCCGCGCTCCGCGAACACGGCTCGATCTACGGCGACATCCGGGTCGCGTTCGGGAGGCTGGGCGCTGGTGACGCCGGCGCCGGCGTGCTCTTCGTCCCGGGAGCTGCGACGCTCTTCTACGAGCCGGATTCCGCGGTCGCGGCGCTGGAGGCCGTTCGGTCGGTTTGCGGGCGCGCGGATCTCAGCTCCGACGCGATGGACTCCGGCCACGTCGCGCGCGAGCTCGGGCTGACCGACGAGGCATCGGCGATCGGCGAACGGGTGCGCCGCCGGGTGGCCGAGGCCGGGTACCGACTGGTGGTGACCGGCACACCCAAGGAGACATTTGGTCTCCGCGAGACGCTGGCGGGTCTCCCCACGGAGGTGCGTTACGCGGGCGGTCTGGTGGCGGGAGCCGGCGGAGTGCCGGAGGCACCGGCAGCTGGGGCCGACGCCGTCGTCTTCCATCCGTCCGAGACGCTGCTGCATCGCCTGGACGAGTTCGACGCCATCGATCGCTGGCTCAGTGCCTGGCTCGGTGGCACCTATGCGCGGGAGGCGGACCCCGCGCGCGATGCCTTACCCGCGGCGATCGAGCGACCGGCCATACGCGTTCCTGCTTCGCTGGCGCGGGCGCTCGCCGCCGCACGGATGGCGCAGTTGCAGAAGATCGGCGGAGCCTCCTCGGGTCGGCGGCTGATCCTGACCTGCGACCCTTTCTCGGCGCGGGCGCTGCGCGAGGTGGCGCCGCCAGGGATCGAGGTCATGGACCTCCTCCTCTTCGCGTTCGGGAAGCGGCGAGAAGAGGAGGGCGCCGGTGCCTGACGCCATCCTCCGCGGCGCCCTCATTGGCGCCGGCAGCATCACGCCCTACCACCTGACTGCCTGGTCCCACACCGAGGGCGTCGAGATCGTCGCCATCTACAACCGCACGATCGATAAGGCCCAAACGCTGGCCGCTCGCTTCGGCGTCGATCCCGACCGCGTCTACGACGACCTTGCTGCCATGCTGGACCGGGAGACCGGCCTCGACTTCGTCGACGTTGCCACCGCCCCTGACCTGCATCGCCCGCACGTCGAAGCGGCAGCAGCACGACGGATCAACGTCCTCTGCCAGAAACCGCTTGCGCCGAGTCTCGCTGACGCCCACGCGATGATCGATGCCTGCCAAAGCGCCGATGTGCTCTTCAGCGTCAACGAGAACTGGCGCTGGCGGTCCTGGTATCGCGACGTCCGACGGTTGCTCGACGAGGGTATGGTCGGGCAGCCGCGCTACGCCCGCATCGCCGCCCACCGCAACGTCACGCTCGGTCTGCCGGGCAGCTTGCCCACCGGACTGCTGACCCGCCAGTCCTACACGCGCACCATGCCTCGCTTGATCCTCTATGAGTGGGGGATTCACCTCGTCGACACGCTCCGCATGCTGCTCGGCGAACCGCGCTGGGTCCACGCGGCGATGGCGCGTCTCAGTCCGCACGTCGCGGGTGAGGACCGCGCACTGATGACCTTCGGTTTCGGCGAAGCCGGAGAGGTCACCGCCAGTGTCGACATCAGTTGGTCGACCGTCGCCGTCGAGGAGCTGCCGACGATGCCGGAGGAGGTCACGATCGAAGGGGAGCGCGGGACCATCGCTCTCGTCCCAAACCGGGGTGACGGTGATCTCCTCCGCATCACCCGGCTGCTACCGGAGGAGCGCGTCCCGGCCGATCGCGACCGCCCATGGAGTCCCACCATGGTCTCCGCCGATCCCGCCCACGACGGCGATATCGCGTCCGCGTACCAGGCCAGCTACGACGCCGCGCATGCCCACTTCGCCGATTGCCTCCGGAGCGGCCGGCTCCCGGAGACCCATGCCGGCGACAACCTGAAGACGCTCCGGGCGGTCTTCGCCGCGTACCGGTCGGCCGCCGAGAACCGCGTCGTACCTCTCGAAGAGGGAGATAAGGGAGACCCCGAAGAATGACGACGACGACTGCTGCAACAGAAGTCCGGCTTCCGGTGCGCCATTTCCGGCTCTTCCCGGCAGCGGCACCGCACGGCGAAACCGACCAGATCGAGGTGTTCGACGCCCGCGAATCGGCGCTGCTGTTGATCGACGTCTACCACGCGGCCGAAACGCCCGTCGCCCAGGAGCTCGTCCACTCCGCCTGGGACCGCGAGTTCTGGCGCATCGTCGATGACAGGCTGGTGCCCCTGATCGCCGCCGCGCGGGCCGCCGGGCTCCCGGTCGTCTACGCCATGAACAGCGCGCCCCGGATCGCGCTCGACCGCTCCGCCTACGGGCGGTGCTTCCATGACAGCCTCGGGTTCGATCCAGCTATCGATTTCGCGGAGCCCGACGTCGATCCGCTGGAATTCTATCGCGGGGCACCGGTCCAGCTCGCGATCCCTCCCCAGATCGCGCCAACCCCTGGCGACTACTACGTGCGTAAGCACACCTACAGCGGTTTTTTTGAGACGCGGCTCGACAGTGTCCTGCGCAACCTCGGCGCCCGCACCCTGATCTGCGCCGGGTTTGCCACCGACTGCTGCATCCTCTTCACCATTGCCGACGCCGTCTTCCGCGGCTACCGACCGATCCTGCTTCGCGACTGCACCCTCGGCGCCGAGCTCCCCGACGAGATCGGCGCCTTCGCCCGCACCCGCCGCACCGTATCGTCCATCGAAGGGTTCCTCGCTCCCTCCGCGACCTCCGCCGACGCGATCGAGGCCCTGAGCGCCAGTCGCGCCGGCTCGCTCGCACGACCGTCATGAGCGACGTACTTCCTAGCGATGCCGTCGATCTCACCGGCGTCATCGACCTCCACATCCACTCCGCGCCCGACGTGCGGCCGCGCAAGCTGGACGATATCGGCGTCGCGCGGGCGGCGGCGGCGCGAGGGATGCGGGCGATCCTTATCAAGTCGCACGTCACCCTGACGGCCGACCGCGCCTACCTGGCCGAGCAGATCGTCCCCGGCATCCGGGCCTTCGGCGGTCTCGCACTCAACCACGCCGTCGGCGGCATCAACCCCGCCGCGGTCGAGGTCGCCCTCCGCCTGGGCGCCGCCGAGATCTGGATGCCGACCGTCTCGGCCTCCGCCCAGCGGCACGACCCAGCCGGTCCCGGCATCTCGATCTACCAAGATGGCCAGAATGGGCGCATCGCCGACCGCGTCGTCGACGTCCTTCGCCTGATCGCCGAGCACGCTGCCATTCTCGGCACCGGCCACCTTTCGACGGAGGAGGTGGTCGACCTGGTGCCGGTCGCGCGGGAGATCGGCGTCCATAAGATCCTCGTCTCGCACCCCGAGCACCCACCTGTCGAGATGCCGCCGCCGGTCCAGGAAGAGCTGCGCGATCGCTTCGGCGTGCTCCTCGAGCGCTGCCTGATCTCGACCTCGCTGGCCGGTTGGACGCTCCCGTTCGCCGAGCTGGCGGCGGTCATCCGGCGCGTTGGCCCCGACTCGACCGTGATCTCGACGGACCTCGGCCAGGTGACCAATCCAGCGCCCGTCGACGGTATGGCGATGTTCATCGCCCATCTCCGCGCGGAGGGTTTCGATCAGGTGAGTATCGACCGCATGTGCCGCGAGAATCCGGCCGCGCTCCTGGAGCTGTGACGATGTCTTCTAAGCATTCTCGATCTCATCGCGTCGTCTACCTCGAGCCGATTCCCCCGGCGGTCGAGGCGATCATCCGGGAACGGGTGCCGGCAGGCTTCGAGGTGGCGTTCCGGCGCGAGGGCAACCCGGTCACCGAGGCCGTCGCCGAGGCCGACTTCGTACTGGTCGCGACGACGCGCCTCACGGGCGAGGTGATCGGCCACGCGAGCCGGCTGCGCCTGATCCAGCACCAGGGGGTCGGCTACGACAACATCGACCTCGCCGCCGCTCGTGCCCGCTGCATTCCGGTCGCAATCTGCCCGGCCGGGACGAGCATCGGCGTCGCCGAGCACGTCTTCCTCCTCCTGCTCGCAATCTACAAGCGGCTCCTCGAAGCCGACGCCTCGCTCCGCCGCGGCGAGTGGCTGCAGTGGGCACTGCGCCCGACGTCGTTCGAGATCGCCGGCAAGACCATCGGCCTCGTCGGTTTGGGGCGGATCGGCCGGGAGGTCGCCACCCGTGCCCGCGCCTTCGCCGCCGACGTCGTCTACTTCGATTCGCTGCGGCCCGATCCGGCGGCCGAGCGCGACCTCGGCGTCGCCTTCCTGCCATTCAACGAGTTGCTCGCTATTGCCGACGTGATCTCGCTTCACGTGCCGCTGACACCGGAGACCCGCCATCTGATCGACGCCGAGGCGCTGGCGAAGATGAAACCGACCGCGGTGCTGATCAACACCGCCCGCGGTCCGCTGATCGACGAAACAGCGCTCGTCGCCGCCCTGCGGGCGAACCGCATCCTCGGCGCCGGTCTCGACGTTTTCGCGACCGAGCCGCCGCCCGCCGATCACCCGCTCTTTTCTCTCCCCACCGCCGTCGTCACGCCGCACATCGCCGCCGGGACGGCCGACGCGCTGCGCACCAAAATGGATGCCTGTTTCGCCAACATGCGACGCGTCGCCGCCGGGGCGGATCCGGCCGATCGAATCGCTTAAAGGAGCCGAAAATGGCCGGAACGTCGACCATCGGATTCCGCATCATCCTTAACACTCCGCGCCCGTCAGCGGAACTGATCGCGCCCTTCCGCGACGCGCCCGCTGGCAACGTCTGCGACGCGATGGACCGGCTGGGCGCGATGGACTACCGGATCAAGCCGCTCGATCCATCTTCCCGGCTCTGCGGTCCCGCGCTGACGGTGCGGGCACGGCCCGGCGACAACCTGATGGTCTGGAAAGCCGTCGACGTGGCGCAGCCGGGTGATGTGCTCGTGATCGCCACCTACGGATTCATGACCACCAGCACCTTCGGTGAGAACGTCGTCAAAGCGGCCAGGACCAAAGGCGTGGCCGGCATCGTCTGCGACGGTCTCTGCCGGGACGTCACGGGCATCCGCACGACCGGGGTCCCTACCTTCGTGCTCGGCGCCGTCCCCTCGAGCCCCGGTAAGGAT
>JBOGUE010000796.1:0-8719 GCA_050695955.1 Thermomicrobiales bacterium
AGCCAGGGCAGACACATGGGTCTGCCCCTACCTGATGCTGTAGATTCCGCCGAACGCCGAACGCCGAACGCCCAAGGAGCTTGCAACCATCGCACGCTACCTGATCCGGCGGATTGCCCATTCGGTCGTCATCCTGCTCCTCCTGGTCGTGGTCGTCTTCTTCGTGACGCACCTGCTTGGCGACCCGGCGCGATTGATGCTGCGCCCGGAGGCGAGCGAGCAGCAGGTGCAAGATCTGCGGGAATCGCTTGGACTGAACGACCCGATCCTGGTGCAGTTTGGGCGGTACATGGGCAACCTGGCCCAGGGCGACTTCGGCGACTCCCTCTGGCAGCGGGTGCCGGCGATGCCGATCGTCCTCGACCGCCTGCCAGCGACGCTCTACCTGACTGGCGTCACGCTGCTGATCGCGGTGCCGTTGGCGATTGCGCTCGGCATCGTCTCGGCGGTGAGTCCGCGCTCGATTGCTGACCGGATAGTCACCGTCGTCTCGCTGGCAGGGGTTTCGACGGCCGACTTCTGGCTCGGCTTGATGCTGATCCTCCTCTTCGCCGTCGAGTTCGGCTGGTTGCCGACGTCCGGCTACGGCGGGCTCAATTTTGTCATCCTGCCGGCGATGGCGCTGGCGGTCCGTCCCATGGGGCGGATCAGTCAGGTGGTGCGCAGCGCGATGCTGGAGGAGATGGGCCGGCCCTACGTCACGACCGCGCGGGCGAAAGGGCTGAGTGAGCGCGTGGTGGTCTTTTACCACTCGCTGAAGAACGCGGCGATTCCGATCATTACCCTGCTCGGCGACGAGGCGGCGGCGCTGCTCAACGGCGCGGTCGTGATCGAGACCCTCTTCGGCTGGCCGGGGGTTGGCATCCTGCTCATCCAGGCGATCGAAAAGCGCGACTTGCCGCTCGTCGAGTCGTCCGTCATCGTCATCGCCCTGATGATCGTCGGCGTCAATCTGGTCATCGACTTGGCCTATACGCTGATCGACCCGCGCGTGCGGTACACCTGATGGGCGGCACGGGGATGGTCGCGCCGCAATCGCAACCGCAACCGCAACCGGTCTCAGCCCTCGACGCGGCGCCGATGCGCCCGCGCCCGCGGCCATTTTCCCTCTTCGCCCGGTCGCTGGCGCAGGACAAGCTGGCGCTGGCCGCATTCGTCTTCCTGTTCATCTTGTTTTTCTCGGCGATCTTCGCTCCCCTCGTGGCGCCGCATAACCCGGAGCAGGGCGGCGGGCTGGCGATGCGCAATCAGCCGCCGATGACCGATGCGGCCGAAGGCGGCCTCCCCCACGTCCTGGGCACCGACGCCCTCGGCCGCGACCAGCTCACCCGCCTCATCTACGGCGCCCGCATCTCGCTCGCGGTCGGTTTCCTTAGCGTTCTCTGCTCCGGCACCTTTGGCGTGCTGATGGGGCTGATCGCCGGGTTCTACCGGGGCTGGGTTGATGACCTAATCATGCGCCTGGTCGATACCCAAATGGGTTTCCCCTCGCTGCTGATGGCGCTCCTGGTCCTCTACGTCCTCGGTGGGGGCGTCTGGAAGATCGTGCTGGTGCTGGCGGTGACGCGCTGGATGGTCTATGCGCGGGTGACGCGCGGTCTCGTCCTCTCCTACCGGGAGAACGTCTTCGTCGAAGCGGCGCGCGCGACCGGTTGTCCCGACCGGCGCATCATCTTTCTCCACATCCTGCCCAATCTCCTCTCGCCGATCCTCGTCCTGGCGACGTTGGAAGTGGCGACGATGATCCTGACCGAAGCGTCGCTCAGCTTCCTCGGTCTCGGCATCCAGCCGCCCCAATCCTCCTGGGGCCTGATGCTCTCCCAGGGCCGTGCATACGTCACCACGGCCTGGTGGTTGGTGACCTTCCCTGGCCTCGCTATCCTCCTGACCGCGCTGTCGCTCAACCTGCTCTCCTCCTGGGTGCGCGCCGTCACCGACCCAGTGACGCGCTGGCGGTATCTGGCGCCGAGGAAGGCGAACTCGTCGGGGTGATTGGTTTCCCCTTTTAGCTTCTGCGTCCGCGTCGCCCGGAGCTAAAGACTCCGGGCTGACACACATAAGCCGGCTGAAGATCGGCTGTCTCATCGGCTACCTGAATCTTTGTGTGGTTGGTGGCGCAACACTTGCCGGGTGTGGTGTGTCTATCTGTTGAGGGAGCGATTGCAACTGAACCGGCGAGGGCGTCGTGTTGAACCGAGCCACGGCCGGATCGATCGAGGTAGGCAGACAAGCCTCGGACCAAGACGACGAGGCTGAGCTTGTGGCGCGGGCCAGAGTCGACCGGCAGGCATTTGCGCCGCTCTACAACCGCTATCTGCCGCCGGTCTATCGCTATTGCTTTGCACGCATGCGGAGTCCCGAAGCAGCCGAAGATCTGACGAGTCTCGTCTTTGCGAACGCCTTGGCCGCCCTCTCCACCTATCGCGGCGGCTCGTTCGCGGCCTGGCTCTTTACCATCGCCCGCAACGCCGTCAGCAACGCGTCCCGCCGGACGCCGGACCATCCGCTGACCGACCTCGACGTCATCGACGCGACGCCGACGCCCGAGGAACTGGCAATCGCGTCCGACGAGCACCGGTTGCTGTGGGAACTCTTGGAATACCTTTCGGCCGATCAACGGCAGGTCGTGGAGTTGCGGCTGGCCGGGCTGAGCGGTCCCGAGATTGCCCGCGTCCTCGGCCGCAGCCACACCTCGGTGCGCAGCCTCCAGTTCCGCGCGATCGCCCGCCTGCGAGACCTCATACGAAGCGAGGAGGACGCCGATGATCGGTAATGACGGCAACGCCGCCGACTACCTCGATCAATTCTGGGACGAGACGATCCGCGGCGATTCGAGCCGGCCGCCGGCCCTTGATCCTCACCTGGCGAGGACGGTTCGTCGGGTTCATGGGCTGAACGACGCGGTCGTGCCCGATTCGACGTTCGCGCGTCGCCTCTGGACGGATCTCTCGCAACCGGTGGCAGTGAATGGAGGAGCCGCGCCCTCGGTTCCCCCCGTCATTCCGATCTTGCGAGGAGTCGTCCCGTCATTCCGTCTGAAGGAGAACTGGACGATTCCTCGCTCCGCTCGGAATGACGGGGTGTATGCGGGGAAGGACGGGGCGCGTGCTGGGAATGACGGCGTAAGGTTTCGGACCACCCGGATCGGCTGGCGGGGTGGCTTCGCTCAGATTCTCATGCTGGCGGTCCTCGTGTTGACACTCGCGGCCGGGTATACCGCGGTTCGGATGCGGCCGACGTCGCACGCGAGCTTGTCGGCCGTCAGCGATGGTGGCGACGTCGAGCTCTACTCCTTCGTGTTCAACGGCACCGGCGAAAGCGAAACCGACAGTTGGGATGCTGTCCCACTGGACCCAATATCGCTCGCGGATCGTGCCCCGAACGACGTCACGACGTCGCAACCACCGGCCTGGGCCGGCACCCTGTCCGAACAGTGGTCGGGCCACCTGTGGGCACTCTCGGCTGATGGCTCGACGTACGTCGCGGTCGAGACCTGGGCATACGTGAGGGGCGTCCGGGCTGAAGAGGCGACGATCGGCGTCTACGATGCTCGGACTGGAGCCGAGCGTCGTCGCTTCGACCTCCCGTCCGCCGTCTACGATATCCGCCTCAGCCGCGACGGCTCACGCCTCGTGGTCCAAGCGTATCCGAATCCCCCGCAGATCGGCGAGCTCGGCCCGCTGGCGTGGCATGTCGTCGATACCGCGGACGGTCGTATCATCACGACGGTTGAATCGGACGAGCAGAACGGTTGGCATTCCGACTCGTGGATCGATCCCGAGGCGCGCCGCCTCTATCGCCTCTTCGTTCCCTACTCGCCGCTGAACACCGGTCCCGATGCGACCCGAATCGTCGCCAACGATTTGACGACGGGCGAGGAGATCGGCGAATTGGAGTTGCCTGAGGTCCGGAGCGGTGTCTGGAACACGGAGCGGACGCACATCGTACCGGGCGGCGTCTTGTACCCCATCATGGCCGAGCTGCGGCCCGGCGTGGCGCTCTCGCCCGACGGCAAGACGCTGGCGTTCGTTCACGCCGACGCCTCCGCGGTGACTCTGGTCGATGCCGAGCGACTGGCCGTCGAGCGGACCGAGATGCTGACGCGACCGACTGGATGGCAAGATCGCCTCCTCGGTTTGCTGTCGCTGGCGCCGACCGATGCCGTGGCAAAGGGACCGGGGGAAGGAACTGTCCTCCAGGCCGTCTATGCTCCCGATGGTCGCCATCTCTACGTCTTCGGCACCGAGACGACTTTCGACGACGAGGGCAACGTCAACGCACGCAGCCTCGGTCTGCGGCTGATCGACATTGAGGAAGCAGAGATCGTCGCGGAGGCCACGGATCCGGAAGTAGCGGACGGCGTCTTTTCCCATGTCGTGCCGTCTCCGAATGGTCGCGACCTCTACGTCTATGGCGTGTTTTCGGCTGGCGAGTCGTCCTCCATTCCGCCGTCCCGGCTCTGGCGGCTCGATGCGGCGACGCTGACGGTGCAGGTGGTGCGCGATTTCCCGTCGACGCTCAGCGTCGTCACGTCACCCGCGGTGCCAGACGGCAGGGGGCAGTTGCCGCCGGGCGCCGGCTAACGCTCCCCTCTCGCCGATTCATCGCGGTCTTTCCCATCCTGCCCGATCCTGCGATCATAGGGAGCAGGTGTCACTCGGGTAGGGATGGGGAGGGACGCATGCTCACGAACCGCGTCAAGGCCGCGCTCAAGGAGAACAAGACGGTCGTCGGGCCGTTCATCAACGAGGCGCGCACGAACGGCACGATCAAGATGCTGGCGGTGGCCGGTCACGACTTCTTCGTGATCGACATGGAACACGCCATGTTCAATTGGGAGACGACGCACAATCTGGTGCAGATGGCGCTCGCCTGCGACATCTGCCCCATCGTCCGCGTGACCGATCTGTCGTATCAGCTTGTCGCACGGGCGCTCGATACGGGGGCGCGGGGGGTGATGATCCCGCGGGTCGAGGACCGGGAGCAGGTGGCGACGGCGGTCAGTTACGCCAAGTACCCGCCGCT
Organism: Thermomicrobiales bacterium; assembly: GCA_050695955.1. Taxonomy (GTDB): domain Bacteria; phylum Chloroflexota; class Chloroflexia; order Thermomicrobiales; family UBA6265; genus JBOGUF01. The sequence goes on from JBOGUE010000796.1 coordinate 5,026, forward strand.
CGGCCGGCGCGGCGCCGGCGGCGCGGCCCGCATTGCCTACGAACGACGCGACCCGAAGACGGCGATCGAGGAGTCGAACGACGAGACGATGATCGTGGTCCAGGTTGAGACGGTATCGGCCGTCGAGAACCTGGGCGGCATCGCCGAGGTGGAGGGGATCGACGTCGTCTGCCTCGGGCCGCACGACCTCTCGATCTCGATGGGCATGCCCGGCAAGTACGGCGACCCGGCCTTCATCGACACGCTCGAACGGATCGCCACGACGTGCCAACGTCACGGCGTCGCCGCCGGTATGGTCGAGCAAGAGGCCGCGAGATTCGAGCGGTGGATCGGGATGGGCTACCGCTTCCTGCTCTGCAACTCCGACGGCCACATGATTGCCCAGGCCGCCCAACGCGACGTCGCCACCCTGCGCGGCCTCATCGGGCAAGGCTAGGACCCCGTCATTCCGATCGAAGTGAGGAATCTCGCCTCTAGTTCACGTACGGGACGATTCCTCGCGTTGCTAGGAGTGACGACGGGAGAGCGGGATGATAGAGCTCGATCACATCGACCACGTCGTCTTCACCGTGCGCGACATAGCAACTACCTGCGATTTCTACAAACGGGTGTTGGGCATAGAGGTGGTAAACGCCGAAGGGCGGACCGCCCTCCACTTCGGCGGGTGCAAGATCAACCTCCACCAGGCGGGCAGCGAGTTCGAGCCGAAGGCCGCCACGCCCGGTCCGGGCACCCAGGACATCTGCCTGATCACCGCCGCGCCGATCGAGCGGGTCGTCGCCCACCTCACCGGCGCCGGCGTGCCGATCATCGAGGGACCGGTCCCGCGGAGCGGCGCGCGGGGCATGATCGAATCGGTCTATTTGCGCGACCCGGACGGCAACCTCGTCGAGGTCGCCACAAATGTGGGAAGCGAGCCACCACGCCGGTGACCCGGCAATCTGGAACCGGCGCCCGTGCTCACGTGTATTTTGGGCATGGTGTATGCTAACAGTGCCGACGCAACGACATGGCTTGGCGTGATCCATCATTGATCCACGTTTCTCCGGCTGGTCGTTCCTTGAACTTCGCCCGAACAAAGGCGGACGGCCATGAAGACTTCTCTTCCTCGACACATCGCCCTGCCGCTTGTCATCGCGATTGCATTGTTGGGCGCGATCTCACCGCTTGCTGTTGCCGGCGACCGTCATGCTCAATCGGACACCGACGGCACCCCGGCCGTGAGCCTGTCCGCGGTCTACTCGTCGGATGACGGGGCATTCATGGGCCGATACATCGCCCTTGACCCTGACACGCTTGCCGATCGCGAAGGGGTAGAGCCGCTGAAGCTCGGCGCGCCAACGTGGCAAAGCGTTGTCTCGGCTGACGGCTCGACGATGGTGGCGATCAAGGGTGGTCAGGTTCCTGGGATCGTCGTCTGGGATGCCCGGACGGGTGAGAAACGCGGTCACTTCGAGCCGCCTGGCCCGGTGTTCGAACCCGTGCTCAGCCGCGACGGCTCGCGCCTTGTCGCGTCCGACTTTACCTGCTGCGACATGACGCGCCATCCCGTCTGGTACGTCCTCGACACCGCCGACGGCAGGCTCATCACCGAGGTCGAAGCAAGGGAGCCGGACCGCTGGGCGAACCTGCCCGGCGACATCCCGCCCGAGTTGATCGATCCGGAGGCGCGCAATCTCTATCGGCTGGTTGTGCCGAGCTCGGAAGACGACGACGGGCCGCGCCCGGTCACGCTCGTCGCCTACGATTTGACCACGGGCGAGGAGCGGGGTCGGTTGGCCTTGCCAGAGGTGCTCGGCGGATCGTGGCCGACCGAACGGATTGTCCGAGGCGAGCCGGTCGAGGACCACCTGACGCCCGGCTTCGCCCTCTCGCCAGACGGGCGGTCCGTCGCCATCGTCCACGCCGACACCCAGAAGGTAACGCTCGTCGATGCCGGCGCTCTGACCGTCACGAAGACCATCATTCCTGAGCCCGAAGTCAGCCGGCTGGATCGCTTCTTGGGCTTCTTGTCGCTTGCGCCGCGGACCGCGGTGGCCAAAGTAGGGAGCGAAGGACCAACGGTCCGGGCGGTCTTTGCTCCGGACGGTCGCGAGCTCTACGTCTATGGGACGAAGCATGTTGTCACCGACGATGGTTTGTCGGGCCAGCGCGGCCTCGGCCTGACGCGCATCAATCTCGATACCGGCACGATCGAAGTCGAGGCGTTGTCCGGCAAGCGCTTGTCCGACGTGATCCCAGCGCCCGACGGCGAAACGCTCTACGTCTTGAATGGCTCGTTGCTCTACCGCCTGACGGCTGAGACGCTCTCCGTCGAGGCCGAGCGCTTCTTCGCAACCCTCACGCGGGTTTTCGTGGCGCCCGCATAGGCATCATCCCTCTTCCCCTTTGCCACATTTGGTGGCAGGATAGCCACCCCCGCCTTCGATCTCCGAGACGGGGGCGATTCGTGCCGAACTCGGCCTGCGATCAAGGGAGCCACAATCCCGGATGAAGATCGTCGAGATTCGGGAGACGGCGGCACCGATCAAGTCCGCGATCCGCAACGCCTACATCGACTTCAGCCAGATGACCGCCGCCGTTGTCGCCGTCGTCACCGACGAGGTGCGCGACGGCCGGCCCGTCGTCGGGTATGGCTTCAACTCGAACGGGCGGTACGCGCCGAGCGGCTTGCTGCGCGAGCGCTTCATTCCGCGGTTGATGGCGGCGGAGCCGTCGTCGCTGTTGACGGACGACGGAAGCAACCTCGATCCCCACAAGATCTGGGAGACGATGATGACCGGTGAGAAGCCGGGTGGGCATGGCGAACGCTCGGTCGCGGTCGGCACGATCGACATGGCGGTCTGGGACGCCGTCGCCAAGATCGAAGGGAAACCGCTTTGGCGGGTGCTGGCCGACCGCTTCCGCAATGGCAAGGCGGACGAGCGCGTCTTCGTCTACGCCGCCGGCGGCTATTACCAACCTGGCAAGGATCTGGCCGCCCTGCAAGTCGAGATGCGCGGCTACCTCGAACTGGGTTACACGGTCGTCAAGATGAAGATCGGCGGCGTGCCGCTGGATGAGGACCTGCGCCGCATCGAGGCCGTCTTGGAGGTCGTCGGCGACGGCAGCCACCTGGCGGTCGACGCCAACGGCCGCTTCGATCTGCCGACCGCGATTGCGTACGCCAAGGTGATCGCTCCCTACGGTCTCTTCTGGTACGAGGAAGCGGGCGATCCGCTCGACTACGCGCTCCAGGCCGAGCTTGCCAACCACTACCAGGGTCCGATGGCGACCGGCGAGAACCTCTTCTCGATGCCGGACGCCCGCAACCTGATCCGCTACGGCGGCATGCGGCCCGACCGCGACTGGCTCCAATTCGACTGCGCCCTCTCCTACGGTCTGGTCGAGTACCTGCAGATCCTCGAGATGCTGGCCGACCATGACTGGTCCGCCCGGCGGGTGATCCCGCACGGCGGGCACCAGATGTCGCTCAACATGGCGGCCGGTCTCGGCCTCGGCGGCAACGAGTCGTACCCCGGCGTCTTCCAACCGTTCGGCGGCTTCGCTGACGGCATCGCCGTCGAAAACGGCTCCGTCCGCCTGCCCGAATCGCCCGGTATCGGTTTCGAAGAGAAGACGAACCTGTACGCGGTGATGCGGGAGCTGGCGGGGTGAAGTCATCGTCGGCCCCCCCGGCCCCCCAATCCTGGGG
>JBOGUE010000797.1:0-6029 GCA_050695955.1 Thermomicrobiales bacterium
CGGATGCGGGTCGGGCTTTGCTCCTCCGCGAGCACGAGCAACTGCCCGCCATGGATGACGCTCAAGTGACAGGACTGGCGCACCTCTTCTGTCAACGCCCGCATCGGGCGCTCCGCTGCCCGCAGGAGGCCGTCGTACGGTGAGTGGGCATGGCCGAGCTCGAAGAGCCGTAGGGTCAGACTGTAGGCCCCGGACAGGGGATCACGCTGGACGTAGCCGCGCCGCTCCAGTGTCGTCAGCATGCGGAAGAGCTCGCTCGGCCGGCGGCCGAGCGTCCGCGCCAACTGCGCCTGGGTGAGCGGCACGCCCTGCGCCGCCAGGCACTCCAGGATGTCCAACCCCTTCTCCAGGGCCGGCACGTGGTAGTTGGGTCCCGGCGACTCGTCCCCGTCATCGGCAGCGCGGTGTCTTGACATCGTTCACCTACGAATGTACGATTTGCCCACGGACACACACCTGGACAATCGACACTGTAACGCAGGTCGTAATCGATGTGAAGTCGACGCGGCTCAACGGCTACGGATCGAGTGTGACTCCACCCTGGGTCATCGGCTCATTGGGCGCTTGCCGTTTGCAACGGTGTTGTAATGCAGCGGCGGGTGTCCGCAGGAGGATGCTACTGCCACCCTTGAAGGAGGCGCCTGGTTCCTTACCCCCATCCGCCACTTCGTTAATCAACGCGATCGCTCGTTCGCTATGCGGAAGCGGAGGGTGCCGTACCCGCAACAGATGAGCAAGCACTTCCCTTCCGGAGCGCGGAGCGGCGTGCCGCTTGTCTGGTCACGTCGGCACAGCACAGACCCACGGAGGACGACGATGCCCACGAAAACCACGACATCGCATGATCTCATCAGTCGGTTCCTGGCCGGCACAATCTCCCGCCGCGAGTTCGCGGCGGGGGCGCTCGCCCTCGGCTTGGCCACGGGCGCGACGAATGGCGCTCGTGCACAGACCGACCGGGCGCAACAACTCGACTCGGTCGACGGCACCTATCCCCTGGCCGAGGAGACGGTTACCTTTCGGGTCCTCGTCGTGCAACACCCCCAGGTAGAGGACTACGCGACCAACACCTTCACGCAGTGGTACGAGGAGAAGACGAACGTTCACATCGAGTGGGAGACTGTGCTGGGGCAGGCAGCGCAGACGAGCCTCAACGTGCGGCTCGCCAGCGGCGACTACCCCGACATCCTCATGGATTTCAACCTAGCGCCTGCCTTGCAGCAGCTCCATGGGGCGCTGGGGGTGTTCCTCCCCCTCAACGACCTGATCGAAGGTCAGGGGATTGAGTTCAAACGGGTGCTCGAGACTTATCCTCTGACACTCGACGCGATCACCGCGGCCGACGGCAATATCTACGCCCTGCCCCAAGTCGACGACTGCTACCACTGCTCGATGTCGCAGAAGCTGTGGATCTATCAGCCGTGGCTGGATACGCTCGGGCTGGCGATGCCGACGACGCCCGACGAGTTCGCGCGGGTGCTCCTGGCGTTCAAGGACCAAGACCCCAATGGCAACGGCACGGCGGACGAGCTGCCCCTGGTCGGGGCGACGACGGGCGCTCAGCCGTTCGACCACTTCTTCATGAACGCCTTTATCTACAACCCGGGCGAGCCCTGGCTGACCGTACGGGAGGGGACCGTCACTACCGTTTTCGCCCAGCCGGAGTGGCGGGCGGGGACGAAATACCTCGCGCGAATCCATGCTGACGGGCTGATCCCTGACGTCAGCTTCACCCAGGATACCGACCAGCTGCGCCAGCTTGGCAACAATCCGGATGCGACGATTGTCGGCGCTGTCCCGGCGCTCTTCCCCGGCGCCTTCATGGACATCAATTCGCTGGAAGGCGGGGAGTGGACGAACTACGTGACGGTGCCGCCCCTGCAGGGGCCGGGCGGCGTGCGCTTCGCTGCCTACGACCCCTACCAGCGGTTCGTTACTGGCAACTTCATCATTACCAATGCCTGCGAAAATCCGGAGCTCGCCTTTCGTTGGGCGGACGGGCTTTACGACCTCGAGGCCACGACGCGCGCCGGCCACGGCGTTCCCGGCGAGCACTGGCGCTGGGCGGAAGAGGGTGAGGTCGGGATCGACGGCCGACCGGCGATCTGGAAGCGCCTCGTGTCGTTTGGTCAACTCCAGAACTACTGCTGGCGGCAGACCGGTCCCTGGCTCAAGTCAAACGAGCTGCGGCTCGGCGAGGCGATCGACCCAGCGGAGGCCGACCAGAACCTCGAAGCAATCCTTTACCGCGAGACGAAAGAGAACTACGAGCCGCACCAGCAACCGGCGGAGTGGACATTGCCGCCCCTCTTCTTCACCGAGGAGCAGGCGCAGCAGGTGGCGGAGATCGGCACGACGATCGGCGACTACGTCGAACAGACCTTCGCCGCCGCCATCACCGGGAGCTTCGACATCGAGGGGCAGTGGGAGGAGTACCTGGCGACCCTGGAGGGGATGGGGCTGCCGCAGTATCTGCAGATCCACCAGGAGGTGTTCGACGCACGGGGGTAGGACAGCGGGGGACACCCTTGGGCAGCCGGTCCAACGCACCTCGTCCCAAGAGGATTCAAGATTGGCTGACGTGAGCGAACGCCCGAACATTCTGCTCATGATCGCGGACGATCATCGCGCCGACGCGCTCGGCGCTGCCGCCGAGCCGGTGGTTCTGACTCCGACGTTGGATGAACTGGCGGCGAACGGAGCCAACATTCGGCAAGCCCACATAATGGGCGGGTTTGTCGATGCCGTCTGCGTGCCGAGCCGGGCAACGCTACTCACGGGAACCAACCCGTTTCGCGCCTCGTCGAGCACGAGGGTCGGCGACAGTCAGGGCGCACAGACCTTGAATCCCGAGCTGGCGGTTCTTCCGGCGATCCTGCGGAAGGCGGGTTACCACACGCACGCGATCGGGAAATGGCACAATGACAAAGCCAGCTTCACCACGAGCTTCGATAACGGCACGAATCTCTTCTTCGGGGGGATGATCGACCACTGGCAGATGCCGATCTATGACTTCGACCCGGAGGGCGTCTATCCTCCTGAAGCCCGCCACGCCGGTGACCGATTCTCTTCAGAGCTCCACGCCGATGCAGCGATCTCCTTCCTGCGCGAATATCGCGGGCGCGATCCATTCTTCCTCTACCTGGCGTTCGCCGCGCCCCATGACCCGCGGACGGCGCCAAAGGCATACGCGGATCTCTACATTCCCGACGCCATCCCCCTCCCGCCTAACTTCCTGCCGCGGCACCCCTTCGACAACGGCAATATGCGGGTGCGCGACGAACTCCTGGCACCTTGGCCGCGCACCACGGAGGTTGTTCGCCAACACATCGCTGACTACTACGCGATGATCACCCACCTCGATGCTCAGATCGGACGGGTGCTCGCCGCGCTGGCGGCGAGCGAGCAGGCCGACAACACAGTCGTCATTTACACGGCCGACCATGGGCTGGCCGTGGGGCAGCACGGTCTGATGGGCAAGCAGAATCTGTACGCACACAGCGTGCGCGTCCCGCTGCTCATGCGTGGTCCCGGCGTCCCAACCGGAAAGCGGCTTCACGCGTTGGCATCCCTCGCCGACCTCTTTCCGACACTCTGCGACCTGACCGGCACGCCGACCCCGGCGAGCGTGGAGGGCCGGAGTCTCGTGCCAGTCATGACCGGAAAGCTTGCAGGCGTCCACGAGCGCGTCCACGCGGTCCATCGGGACGTGCAGCGGATGGTACATGACGGGCGCTGGAAGCTGATCCGCTATTACCGCTCCAAGGAGTATGGTGTCGGCACGGATCACCTCCAGCTATTCGATCTGGCAGAAGATCCGTGGGAAACCCGCGACATGGCGGCCGATCCGGCTCAAGCGTCTTGCCTTCATCGCCTCGCGGGCGATTTGGCGGCCTGGCAGCAGCAGGTTGGGGATCCGTTAGGAGAAGGAGTCAGGAGTTGTCCATAACTCCAACGTATCTGAAGGATTACGACGAGCTGTACCAACAGAACCCGCGGCAGGCGTCGCTGCAGTGGCTCGCCGACGCCAAGTTTGGTCTGTTCATTCACTACGGGCTCTACAGCCTCTTGGGCCGCGGTGAATGGGTGATGTTCTGGGAGCAGATCCCGGTCGCCGAATACGACAGGCTAAAGGACAGGTTCATCGCCGAGGGATTTGATGCCGAGCGTATCACCGACTTGGCGCTTGACGCGGAGATGACGTAGATCAACCTCGTGGCCAAGCATTGCGATAGCTTCTGTCTGTGGGATACCACGCAGACCGATTTCAACTCCTTGAAATCGCCCGCCGGACGTGATCTGGTGGCCGAGTTGGCCGATGCTTGTCGCAAGAAAGGGTTGGGACTGTTCCTGTTTTACGAGCATGGCTTCGACTGGCGGCATCCTCATGGCCCAGCTCCGTGGGACTGGACGCTCCCAACCGTGCGGCCAACGTATGAGCCGTCTGATCCCTGGTATGCATCGCGCGACCAATACGACTTCCAGCGGTATCTCGATTACGTCACGGCCCACATCACCGAACTGCTGACGAGCTATGGCCCGGTGGCGGGAGTCTGGTTGGATGGCGCGGCGGTTCCCCACTCCGGGGACGCTTCGAATTTCCGCCTGACGGAACTCTACGACCTGATCCACCGGCTTCAGCCACAAGCGCTGATCTCATATAAGTGGGGCGTAACCGGCACCGAAGACTTCCTGGCGCCGGAGCGGCATCAAATGAGTCGGATCTCTACAAGGGGCGACACGCTGCAGAAGGAACGCACGATACCAGGCGGGGTGGCCTGGGGTTACTGGGGTTATGCTACAGATAGCGACCATCGAACTCCCGACGAGGTGATGGCGATGCGGGAGGAGGCGACACGGTGCCACGCGAACCTCCTCCTGAACACGGGGCCTCTGCCCGACGGCTCGATTCATCCTACTGACGAAGCCACGCTCCGCGAAGTCGGCAAGCGGATTCGGGAAAGAAGAGAAGGCCGGGGATGTCTGTGACCCCGTTTCCCCTGGCAAACGGCGCGACGTTGTGCGGCATCACCTGGAATCACAGCCGGGGCTTCCTACCGTTGGTCGCCACTGCCCAGCGCTTCATGGAGATGCATCCCGGCATCACGATTACGTGGCAGACGCGGTCGCTCCAGGCGTTCGCCGACGAGCCGATCGCGCGCCTGGCCGAGCGGTTCGACCTGCTGGTGATCGACCACCCCTTTGCCGGCCACGCCGCCGCCCACCCCATCCTCGTCCCGCTCGACGAGCACCTCCCGCCAGATTTTCTGGCCGGCCAGGCCGCCAACAGCGTCGGCCCCTCGCACGCCAGCTACCAGGCCGGCGGCCACCAGTGGGCACTGGCGATCGACGCGGCGACGCCGGTCAGCTCCTGGCGGCCCGATCTGCTCGCCCGCCATCAGGTCGAGCTGCCGCACACCTGGGACGAACTACTGGCGCTGGCGCGGCGCGGTCTGGTGGCGCTGCCGGCGATCCCGATCGACAACCTGATGGCGTTCTATATGCTCTGCTTGGCGCTCGGCGAGGAGCCGTTCACGTGCTCCGGCGGCCCCGATGAGGTGGTTGGCCGGGAGGTCGGCGTCGCCGCGCTGGAGGCAGTGCGCGAGCTGGTGGCGCTCTGCGACCCGGCCTGCCTGGAGCGCAACCCGATCCAGACCTACGAGGCGATGGTCGGCGGCGACGAGATCGTCTACTGCCCTTTCGCCTACGGCTACGCCAACTACGCCCGGCCGGAGTACGCCGCCAATCCCCTCGCGTTCGGCGGGCTGGTGACACTCGACGGGCGGCGCCTGCGCTCGACCCTCGGCGGCACCGGGCTGGCGATCTCCCGTCGCTGCCGTGATCTCGATCGTGCTCTGGCCTACGCCCAGTTCGTCGCCAGCCCCGAGAGACAGGCCGGGCTCTACGCGGTCGCCGGTGGCCAGCCGGGACACCGCCGGGCGTGGCTCGATCCGGAAGTCAACCGGATCTGCCACGGCTACTTCCGCGACACGCTGCCGACGCTCGACGAGGCGTACCTGCGTCCCCGC
>JBOGUE010000798.1:0-15171 GCA_050695955.1 Thermomicrobiales bacterium
GTTACCGCCAGCGACGACCAGTGGCTCGGCGTGAGGGTGGGCTGAACGTCAGCGGCGAAGCGTGACCTGGTACAATTGAACGAACACATTTGACGTGAGCAATGAAGCAGGCGGCGGTGGCGACGCCAGAAGCGGCGTCCATGGACCTGATCATGGGCCTGATCGTCGACGCGTTGGCGCGGGCGGGGTGGCAGGTGCAGGACCGGACGGCGGTCAACCTGTACGCCGGGCCGGGCGTTGCAGTTGCGGTGAAGCTGTTGGCGCGGATTCGGGGGGAGCGGGCGGTAGGTGGGGATTCGGTGCGGTCGGGACGGGGGAAGGGGCGGGCGAAGGGTGTCGAGCAATTGCCGTTGGGGACGTAAGCGGTGTCGTCATCGGACGACGACCGGGGATGGGGGCGGCGTGGTGATCGGGCGCCGCCCGGTGGGATCGGACCGATGCGGCCATCGGGCGCCGCCCAGGAAATGTGGCAATGGGGCAATCGGGCGCCGCTCGCGGAAGATGGTGGGGTGCGGTTGGATGGGACGGGTATGGTCGTGTGCGCCGCCTGGGAATCGGACCAGTGCGGCCATCGGCCCCCGCCCTGGACTAAAGTCCGGGCTCAGTGACGGAAGTCGGATAAATCCGACTGACGGTTGGGGGTGTGTTCGGATGATGGCGTTTATTCACATGATCGGCAGACGCGGTGCGATTGCTCGTTGGCTCAAGCGGACTGGCAAGCGGGCCGCGTGTGCCTATCAATCTGCTTCGGCGCTGACGACTTCGTAGATTTCCCGCGCCAGGTAGATACGGTTGGGCTGCCTGCACGTAACCTCGGTCAGGATGCCGGCCGCTTCGAGCTTTTCGATCATCTTCCGCGCGGCAGGTGGCGTCACATCCAGCCGCCGCGCGGCCCCGCTGATGGTCATCGTCAGCCGCTCGAACAGCGTATCGACGAGTGTCAGCACGCGTTTGGATGCGCCTGTTTCTTGGAGTTCCGCGCGGTACCGTTGCCAGAGTGCGAGGAGCCGGTTCACGCGCTCGATGGCGTCACGCGATTGCACCGCGACGCCATTCAGAAAGAACGTGATCCAGCCGAGCCAATCCCCTCATAGTATGGACAGACAGGAACTGTCTATGCTGCTCCTACCCAGGCCAGGAGGTACCAGTTTGGCTGCCAACCATTCTCAGCAGATCGTGCAGAAGCTGTGGAACTCCTGCAACATCTTGCGGGACGAAGGGGTGTCGTATGGGGATTGCGTCGAGCAGTTGACCTATTTGCTGTTTTTGAAGATGGCGGACGAGCAGACGAGGGCGCCGTACAACCGGGCGTCGGCGATCCCGGCGGGATACGGCGCGTTTGGATATCTTCTGGTTGAAGGATGAGAGCCTGGAGGATTCGGCGGGTTTGGCAGACCCGGACTTGATCGCGGCGGAGATTGTCGAGGGTTTGCGGGCGGCGTTGGAGGAATTTGAGCTGATCGCGGCGGATCTGGGTGCTCCGATTGAGGAGCAGGCGGGAGTGGCGATTGGGGGTGACGACTAGCGGAAAACGTCGGCGACGGGGAGGCTGAAGCCGGGAAGGACGTTGCCGCCGTCGAGGGTGTCGGTTGCGGTAAGAGACCGGGGTTCGTGGCCGGCGGCGTAGATGGTGACGGTCTTGCGGCGCGGTTCGACGAGCCAGAGGAGGGGCACTCCCGCGCGCTGGTAGAGCTCGATCTTTTGGGTGACCTCTTCGTACCGATCGTCGGGCGAGACGACTTCGACGACGAGGTCAGGGGCGAGGGGCATGGGGCCGACGCGCTCCTGTTCGGGCGGAAGGCGATCGGCGCGGACGAAGGCGACATCCGGCATGCGGACGGTGTACGGGTCGCGTGAGAGGATGAAGCGGGTGTCCGACGTATAGAGTCGCCCGAGTCGATGATCGGCGACGAAAATGCCGACGTGAAGACCGAGGTCGAAACCAATCTCTCCGTGTCTGCCGCCCATCGTTCCTCGCTCGTGGAGCACACCGTCGATGAGCTCGAACCAGCGGTAGTCCGGGCCAAGCTCTTCCAAGTCTGCAGCCGTTAATGGCTTAGTGGTTACCATCCTGTTGGCTCCGGGGTGAGTTCTTTGAAATGCGATCGCCGCCAGTCCCACAGCGTCACAGCGTCATGCACCTCCGATGATACCACCGGCTTTGTGCCTGACGTGCGTCCTGGCTTAGCGGAAGATGTCGGCGACCGGGAGGCGGAAGCCAGGGAGGACGTCGCCGCCGTCGAGGATGTCGTCTTCGTGGAGGGTTATCGAAGGTTGACCAACGGCGAAGACCATCACGACCCGGCGCTTCGGAAGGGCGAGCCAAACGAGCGGAACTCCGTACTGCACATAGAGATCGACCTTTTCCATGACTTCGTCGAAGGGGGTGCCAGGAGATACGACTTCTAGAACGAGGTCCGGAGCGAGTTCAAGATATCGATCTTGGTCGGCGTCCGGCGGAATGCGACCGGCCCGTACGAAGGCGAGGTCGGGGCCAAGGACAACTTCCGGATGTCGATCAAGGCGGAACCCGGTTTCCGCGGCAACGATGTCACCTAGATCGTGCTCGTCCACGAACAGGCCCAATGGGATGCTAACGCGCATGGCGATCTTGCCGTGGCGAAAACCAGCCGGTGACATGCGGCGCAACTCTCCTCGAATCAAGTCGTACCGGAACTCGTCCGACTGCATCCGCAGCAGTTCGTCGGCTGTCATGAGCGTGGTCGTGGCCATCGTCAGCTCCCGCTGGTCGGTATGAAAGCCGTGGGTCCGGCCAACTGAACGGCCGGACAGGACGGCTCACCTCATGATAGCACCCGCACGCGGCGGTAGAATGGCGCGCGGCTTGCTGTAGGAGACGCGAAAGGAGGGTTGAATCGCGTGGGCGCAACCTTATCGACAGTTGCAGGTGCAACGCCGTCTGTGCAGACATACCAGAACTACATCGCCGGGGGGTGGCGGGCGGCGGCCTCGGGCGAGACGTTCGAGAATCGGAACCCGGCCGATACCGACGACCTGATCGGACGATTTGCCGCGTCCAGTGCTGAAGACGTGGAGCGGGCGGTCGCCGCGGCAGCGGAAGCGGCCGAGTCGTGGCGGAAGACGTCCGCGATCGCGCGAGCCAACATACTCTTCAAGGCGGCGCAGATCCTCGAATCGCGCATCAGCGAGGTTGGCCGGGAGCTGACGCGAGAGGAAGGGAAGACCCTGAAGGAGGGGATTGGCGAGACGACGCGGGCGGTGCAGATCCTGCGCTATTACGCGGGGGAGGCGCAACAACCGAGCGGGGAGCATTACCCGTCGGCGACGCCGCAGACGCTGCTCTACACGATTCGCGAGCCGCTGGGCGTGATTGGGATCATCACGCCGTGGAACTTCCCGATCGCGATTCCGGCCTGGAAGATCGCACCGGCACTCGCCTTCGGCAACACGATCGTCATCAAGCCGGCGAGCGACACGCCGTTGTGTACCGTGCGACTGGTCGAGGCCTTGGCCGAAGCAGGATTGCCGGCGGGCGTGCTCAATCTCGTGACCGGCAGCGCCGGGACGGTCGGTGACCCGCTGGTGCGGGACGAACGCGTGGTTGGCATTTCCTTCACCGGCTCGAATGCGACCGGGCGAGAGCTGCGCGCGATCGCGGCGGAGCGCGGGGCGAAGTTGCAGCTCGAGATGGGGGGCAAGAACCCGGCGATCGTGATGGCCGATGCCGATGTGGAACACGCGCTGACTCACGTCGTGAACGGCGCGATGATGAGCACCGGCCAGAAGTGCACCGCGACGAGCCGGGCGATTGTCGATCGCTCGCTGGCCAGCCAGTTCACGGAGCGGTTGGCGGAGCGGATCACGAGCCTGAAGGTGGGTAATCCGCTCGACGCCGAGACCCAGGTCGGGCCGGTGATCACGGCGCAGGCGGCGGACCGGATCGCGGGTGAGATCGAGGATGCGCGAGCTTCCGGCGTGGAAATGGTCGTCGGCGGCGGCCGGCTCGGCGGCGACGGGCAGGCACGCGGTCACTTCGTGACGCCAACGCTCTTCGGCGGCGTCGATCCGGGCTCGCGATTGGGCCAAGAGGAGCTATTTGGCCCGGTGCTCGGCGTGATTGCGGTCGATGGGCTGGATGAGGCGGTCGCGGTCGCGAACCAGGTGCGCTTTGGCCTATCGGCGTCGCTCTTCACGCGCGACCTGGGCAAAGCGCTCGCCTTCGTCCAGGGGATCCAGGCCGGCATCGTGCATGTCAACAGCGAGACGGCGGGCGCGGAGCCGCAGGTGCCGTTCGGCGGGATGAAGGGCTCCAGCTCGTACTCGCGCGAGCAGGGCAAGGCAGCGCGCGAGTTCTTCACGCAGGTGAAGACGGTCTACATCGACCCGCCGCCGGCGTAGGGGTCGGGAGCTAGGAGTCAGGAGTCAGGAGTCAGGGACGACGAGGCGCAGCGCACGCATGAGGATCTCGGATCAGGAGGAGTGGTGCAGATGGCGGTAGAGCGGAGTGCGACGGCGGTGTGGGACGGGGACCTTCTCAATGGGTCCGGCGTGGTGAATACGGGCACGGGCGTGATCACGGATCAGCCCGTGTCGTGGGCGGCGCGGACTGAGGATCCGGGTGGAAAGACGAGTCCGGAGGAGCTGATGGCGGTGGCGCATGCCGCCTGCTACGCGATGGCCTTCAGCCACGTCCTGGGCACGGCGGGCAACCCGCCGGAGCGGCTGGAAGTGACGGCGAAGGTTGGATTTGGGCCGAAGGATGGCGGCGGGATGGAAGTGAAGTACTCCAACCTGAGCGTCTCCGGGCGCGTGCCTGGCTTGGACCAAGGCGGCTTCGAGGAGGCGGCCAAGCAGGGCGAGGCCGGTTGCCCGATCTCGAACGCGCTGCGCGGCAATATCCCGATCACCGTCGAGGCGACGCTTGAGGCGTAGGCGTTAGGCGTTAGGCGTTAGAGTGACGGACGCCGGCCCTGCCTCTTCGAGGAGCGGGGCCGGCGATCCTTCATCCTTCAAATGGCGCCGACTTCGAGGATCGCCTTGATCCGCTCCAGGCTCTGGCGGTTCTCCTTCGGGATTTGCCGTTTGCGGATCACAGTGAAGACCACTCGGCCGAGGATGTTGGTCGGCTGCCAGCGACTACGCTGGATCAGGTGTGTTCCGCTCTCCCGCGGGCTGAGCTCGAAGGACCATGCGACCCGCATCATGCGGCGATCCGTTGAGTCCCAGGCGACGTGCCGCGGCGGGTCGACCGCGGTGATTCGGGTGTAACTGGTGAACTTGCTGGGAAGCGATTCGCGGGCCTCGAATTCTGATCCGACGCCAAGCGGGCCGGAATTGGCGACGGGTGTGATTTCGGTGGCGCCCCGCGACCACTCCGTGTGCCGGGGGAACTCGGCCAGGTAGCTGAAGACCTGATCGATCGGGGCCGCGACGTCGATGCTGACCTCGGATTCCCACATTGCTTCCCTCCTGGGCCTACGGTTGAACGACGACCTCGTATCGCTCGATCGCCGCGATTGTCGCACTATCCCGTTCCGCGCTTTCGGTGCGTAGCCGGGACGCCTCCTCTTCGCTGACGCGCAGGGCCTCGTCACTCTCCCAGAGTGTTACAACCAACCATTTGCAGGCTTCTCGGTCGACCAGCACATAGAGTCCCTCAAACCCGGCTAGTTGCCGGAGTGCCGGCACGAGGCGCTCTTGGTCGACGGCGATCTTTTCGTCGATGTGGTCCGCGGAACCGTGGAACGTGCTGACTCGAGCGTACATGCGTGCCTCCTCTTTGATGGCTAATCGACGTCGGGCATCAGCCCAAGTTGGCGGAGCAAGGTGAGCCGGTCGAAATAGACGCGCACCTCGGCGAGATGGCCGTCCGCATCGACATGACTGACCGCACACTCACGAAGCGCGATCGGCCGTCCGCCATAGGTTGCGCGGTAGGACCACTCGTGGACGGCGCGGTCGCCGCCGACCAGCAGCGTCTCGGTGGTGAACCGAACATCGGGCAGCATCGCGAAGAACCCGGCGAGATCGCGCCGTACACTTTCCCGCCCCCGTCGCGGTGCGTCGTAGGTCGGTTCCCAGAAGAGCACGTCGTCCGCGAACGCTTCGGTGGCGGCGACGGGATCGTGGCGGTTCATCGCTTCGACCATCCGCTTGAGCGTCCACCGTGCCGACTCGGTCATCGTCGTCTACTCCGCATTCCGCGCGAGAGGTCGTGCGTTCCCGTCATGGTCGCCTCCCCCCGTCACCCTACGACTGGAAGGTGAACACGAAGGTGAAGCTCGGGGCCGGTACGGCAATATCGGGCGCGAGCGGGATCAGCGTGTCGTTCTCCTCCCGCACCGTTGCCGTCATGACGCCGTACGCACCCGCGTACTGCCCGTAACCGCCGGTGATGACGCGGATCACGTCGAGCCCGGCCTGGGGCTCGAACCCCTCGGTCGTGATCGCGTCGGCGGCCGTGCCGAGGTTCCCTGCCGTCGCCGACAGCCCGTCGGCCAGCACAAACTGGACGGTGGTGACGACGGCAGGGTTCCCCGGTTCCAGCGTCGCCAGGTCGGCCAGGAACGTGCCCCGGCAGACCCAGCGCCCGATCGAGCCGGCCTGCGTCGGGCCGGTCAACCCCGCGTCGATCGTCCCCGCGGGGTAAATGCTGCCCGAGAAGATGAACCAGTCGCCGGCCAGCGGCAGGCCCGGCGCTTCCGTCGGGTTCTGGCGAATCAGCCGCAGGCTGCCGCCGTCGCAGGCAACGTCGAGCGTCAGCGTCTGAGCTTCTTCGCGTGCGCGCGCAGCCGCCGGATCTCTCAGGAGCGCCACCGCACCGGCCAGCGCACCGCCACTGCGCAACAAGCGGCGGCGATCAACCCGTGGCGATTGGCGCAACTTGTGAGTCGATCTTTTGTCCATGACGATCTCTTCTCCAACAAGATCACGCAAGATGGGCCGAAGTGCCTCCGCCATTGCCTCTGGGCGATCAAAGTAGGGTGTGTGGGCGCCGGAAATCTCCCGCAGCTCCGAGCCGACCTGATTGGCGACCCACTGGGCCGCGTCGTGGTAGTAGTTGTCGCGACTCTCTCTGCCGGCGACAACGTGTACGGGAACGTTGGCCGCGGCAAGCTCTGCCGCGTCGGGGACGTAGGAGACGAACGCGTCCAACTCGACCCCGAAGAAGATCTCGGCGTTGTTCAGCATCCGCTCGCGCAGCGCCGGGTCGAGTGCTTCGAACGCGGTGTCCCCCGCGGCTTCCCGGACGAACGCCTCCATTGCCGCGGGCGGGCCGCCCCGCGCCATATGCTCCTCGATCATCTGCTGGAGCATGGCAGTGACCTCCGCGGCGTTTGGCAGCACCGGCAACAGGGGCGGCTCGTGGACGATTGCGCCGCGCAGTACCTCCGGGTGACGGAGCAGCAGGTTGAGGAGGATGACCGCGCCACCGCTGGTGCCGAACACGGCTGCCGGCGCCAGGTCCAGCGCTTGGATCAGCGCGGCCGCGTCGTCGGCCTGCTCGTCCATCGAGGTCTGGGTCCACCTGGGTGGTTTGGGACTGCGCGAGTTGCCGCGCCGGTCGTAGGTGACGCACGTGAATTCGCCGGCCAGTTGGTCGGCGAGTTGATCGAAATGCCCGGCATCGCCCGTGGCGCCGGAAATGAACACCACGGCTGGCCCCTCGCCACGCAGCTCACAATAGAGTTCGGCGCCGTTCGCGTGGACGAGCTGACGCCGAATCGATTTCACCTGGGTCATCGCTGTGTACCTCCTGTTGACTCATAGCCTGTGGCCTATGGTCACGGTAGGGCAGGATGATCGGCGGCGGCATCGGGCGGATGACCAGGAAATAGCCGCGTCTCGTGTCTGAACAGGAGACTTTAGGGTGCGCTGGGATTGTCGGGATTGCGCCGCGCGACGTAGGCGGCGATCTGCGACCTCGCCGTGAAGTCAAGCTTGGTCAGGATCGCGCTGACGTGAAAGGCGGCGGTCTTCGGCGTGATGAAGAGCCGCTGGGCGATGTCGCGATTGCTGCATCCATCGCCGACGAGCTCGGCGACTTCCCACTCGCGGGAAGTGAGCGGTCCTTGGCGACGGTCGATCCGCTCAGCGAGTCCGGCCGCCGTGAGGAGACCGGTTGTCGCCGCCTCGTCGCGCGCGGCGCCAATATCGGCGAAGAGACGTTGCGCGGAGCGCAGAAGCTCGGCGGCGCGCTCCCGATCGCCGCGACGACCGCGTGCGAGCCGCCCGAGCGCGGCCTCGCGCCGCGTGCGCGCGACCTCGTACGGCATGGATAGGGTGCTCAGGAGTTCCACGGCGGCGTCCCAATCGGCGAATGCCTCGGTCCACCGATCCATCGCGCGATGGAGGAGTCCACGGGTGCGCAGGAGCAGGCCCTCGGCGGGGTATGCGCCCAACGTTCGTGCCAGGGCCAGGCCGTCCGCGCAGGCCGTCGCCGCCATAGGGTCGTCGAGTCGGGCTAAGGCTTCGGCCTCGCGAGGGGCCAGCGATAGCTCGAAACTGACCGCGCCGATGGCGCGAACGCGGGCCAGAATGCCCCTCAGGAAGGTCAGCGCTTGCCGCGGTCGGTCGAGCAACAAGAGGAGGTCGGCGACGCGGCGACCGTGCGCCTGGAGGACTTCGAGATCGGCCGTTGCCTCCATCTGCGACCAGGCGCGGAGCCAGGCATCGACCGCCGCTTCCCAGCGACCGTCGAGCCAGCGCTCGAACCAGCCAGCCGATTCGGATAGGGGACCCGCGCCCAGCGCCTGAAGCTCGGCCAGCTCATGGCGCGCCTCGGGCCACCGCCCGAGGTGATAGAGGGCATTGGTGGCAAGGTTCCACCGTGCCGTTGCCACGTCGGTCGTCAAGCCGCGGCGATCGGCGATGTGCAGGCAGGTCGAGAAGTGGTCGGCCGCGTCTGTGAAAACGCCGCGGTAGTACCCGACGGTGCCGAGCGCGGCATGGGCGTCGTGGCGGAGGGCAAGGTGCGCGTCGTCGTCGCCGGTTGCGTCTCGCAATACCGCTGATGCCGCTCGTTCGAGCGCGGACCAATCGCCGCGCAAGGAACGGAGGCCACCGAGTTCGTAGGCGACGCGCCAGTGGGCGATGTTCCCGACCTCCTTTGCGGCGTGCGCCGCGTCGGTCAACGTTGTTTCGGCTGATTCGTAGGCGCCGTTCGACGCGAGTTGACGTGCCAGTTCTACGCCGGCATGCCATCGCTCGGGGTGGTCGGGCGGCAGGCCGGCGACGGCAATCGCCAGGTGGCGCGCTGCCTCTGTGCGCTGCCGATTCCGGCCGTACGCGACGCCAATCCGACGATGCAGATCGGTTGCACGCTTGGCGTCGTCGAGCGCGGTGTAGATCTCGTGTGCCTGTCCGTAGCGAGCCACAGCCGGTTCGCACTCGTTGAGCGCGGAGTAATGGTCGCCGAGTGCGGTCAGTACGGCCGGATCTGGAGTGGACTGACCGAGCAGCGCCAGCTCGTAGTGCGCGATCGCTTCGCGGTGGGCATGGATGGCCGCCGCGCCCTCCGCCGCGCGGAGCGCGAATGGCGCCGCGCGAATCGGTTCGCCTGCTCGCGCCCAATGGCCGGCGATCGTCGCCGGTGAGATCGACGGATCTCCCTCGACCATCTCAGCCACCGCGCGATGGAGCGCCTGACGTTCGGGGCCAGGCACGCGGGCGAGGATCGCATCGCGAGTGAGCGCGTGGCGGAACACAAGCTGGCCGTCCGGCAGAACCTCGATCATCTGGGCATCGACCAATGATCGGAGGCTGGGCCATAGCTCCACGTCCTCGATCCGAGAGATTCGCCGGAGCAGGCCGACGTCGACGACTTGACCGACGACGGCCGCCAACTCCGCTATCCGCACGACCGCGGCCGGTAGGCGATGCATTCGTGCGTCGAGTGCTTGCCGTAGCGATCGCGGGACGTGGAGCGGCGCGCCAGGGGGTCGTCCCCAGCCTGTTCCGGTTCGCTCGAGACTCCCGTCCTCAACGAGCGCGCGCAGAACCTCTTCGATCAAAAAGGGTATGCCGTCGGTCGCGGCCACTACCTCGTCCAGCAGTCCGGCGGAAAGCGGCCCGTCGAACCGAAGTGTTGCGCTGATCATGCGGGCGACCTCGGCTCGCCGAAGGGGCGGCAGCGCAACGTCTCGTGCCGTTCGCAACCTGCTCAGTTCTGCCAGGAAGCCGGCGAGCGCGGATGAGGATTCTTCGGGGCGGTAGGTCAACACCAACAGCATTGGCCCAGGGCGCTGGGCAAGACCGAGCAGCACGTCCAGGCTCGACGCGTCGCTCCAATGCAGATCCTCGGCGACGAGGATAATCGGGCGAAGGGCGGCGGCGTGTAGGAGCACGTCGCGCAGCGCCTGCAGGACGCGGCGTATTTGGCGTTCCGCTTCTGGCGCGCCGCCAGGCAGATCCGCATCGCCCCCCGCCGCGCGCGCCAACTCCAGCACCAGCGCATACGGTTCGGTCCGATCCGGTTCCAGGCACGCGGCCCGTACGATCAGGTAGTCGACCGCGTCCGCGCGTGACCGCAACTCCGCGATCAGGCGACTCTTGCCGATGCCGGCCTCGCCGGAGACCAACGCGATTCCGCCATGCCCAGCCGCGAGCGCGTCGAGCGCAGCGTGCAGGTTCGCCAACTCTGGCTCGCGACCGACGAGCACCGGGGAAATGAGCGGTCCCCCTGTCGCCATCAGCCGACCCCTGGTGAGCGCGCTGCGCGGACGATGACGATGATGGCGACATCTTGCCACGTTTCCAAGCGTCGTCCAATCGCGGTCGATGTGCGATCAGGTCTATGCCGCGGCACGCGGATTGACGTTAAGGCGGCGTGTCGGCCAAGATGATGGCCGAAAATCCCGCACAGGTTGAGGCGTGCCATGGCTGTTGGACGGCTGGTCGAACACCGGACCCACCGATGGGTTCGATGCGTTCGATGTGCGGTTGGGATTGGGCGATGAGGCATATCTTGTCCAGCCTGCGCGTGCGGTTCGTCGCGCTGGCCTTATTGGCGGTGCTGCCCGCGCTTGGTCTGTTGGTGTACACGCTGGAGGAGCAGCGGGATCAGGCAGTCGATCGTGCCCAGGCCGAGGTGCGCCGACTGGCGAACCTGTCCGCCTCCGAGCAAAGTCGCCGCATTGACAACACCCGGCAGATCCTCCTCGTCCTGGCTGAACTACCGCAGGTCCGCGCGGGTGACGCCGAGGGATGCGGCGACCTGATGCGAAAGCTCCTGGCCGATAACTCGCGCTTTGCCAACCTGGGGTCGTTTGCCAACACTGGCGCGGTGGTATGCAGCGGCGTTGATCCCCCTCCAGGCGCCAACGTCGGGGGGCAGGATTTCTTTCTGGAAACGTTTCATACGGGCGAGTTCGTCGTTAGCGACTACGAACGGGACGTGGTCACCGGCGCGGCGGTCCTGATCGGCAGCTTGCCGATCGTGGACGAGGGTGGCGCCATTAGCGGCGGCGTCTATGCGGCGCTCGATTTGAACGACTTCTTGGCACTGACGGATCTCCCGCCCGATGCGGTTCTGATGGTCGTCGATCGGGAAGGGGATGTCCTGGCGCGCAACGTCGACTTCGACGACTGGAGGGGGGCGTCACTGGCCGACACGCCGCTGGTCGGCTTGATGCTTGAGAAACGCCGGGGAGAGGCCGCGTTGTCGAACGTGGCGGATGAATCGTTCCTCTACGCGTTCGCGCCGCTGGGGAACGACCAAACGCCTTATGCCTACCTCAGCGTCGGCATCCCACGGGCCGCCGCGATCGACCTCGCCAACCAAGCGTTCAACGACAACCTGGCGTGGCTCGGACTCGTGACCGTGCTGGCGCTCGTCGCCGCGTGGGTCGGCGGCGACCTGCTCGCCCCGCGCGACATCGAGGCGAACAAGGAGCTGGTGCGTCGTGTCTACGAGGCGTTTCGAATGGGCAACGTGGATCAGCTCGACGAGGTCGTGGCGCCCGGTTTCGTCGATCACGACCCGATGCCCGGCCAGGCGCCGGGCCTGGTCGGGCTGAAGCAGGCAGTCGGTCTCTTTCGCGCGGCGTTTCCGGACGGGGAGCTGTCGATCGAGGAGTTGATCGCCGAGGGAGACAAGGTCGCCGCGCGCGTCACGATGCGGGGGACGATGGCCGGCGAGTTTTATGGGGCGCCGCCAAGCGGTGAGCTCGTGTGCGCGGACGGCGTTGAGACCTATCTGATCCGGCGGGGGAAGATCGTTGAAAGCTGGAGTCGTTTTGGGCGGCTGGATACCGAACCGGGGGCGCCGCCGCCGATCGAGGTCGCCGCGATTGAAGTAGAAGAGCCGCCAAGCGAGCAGAATGGCCAGGACGATAGCGGCTGGTGGCAACGTCCCGCGGAGGCGGCACGCGCCCTGCGACGGGTCGTTGGTCGGAGGCGTGGCTGATGGTGCTGCGGATTGACACGACGGGAAGCGAACAAGGAGGAGTATCCCTGCGGCCAATGGGGCTGAACGGCGCCCGATCGGCGCGGGAGACGACGCGTCGCGCTCGTCCGTGGGGTCGCGCCCATCGTCCCGTTTCGCGTGCGTTCTTTTGGGCGCTGCGCGGGTATCAGGATGCCAATGCAGGCGACCTGGCCGCCGCCGTTGCCTTTAATGCCCTGGTCGCGCTGGTGCCGACGTTTCTGCTGTGCCTCTCCGTGGCAGGTCTTGTCCTCAAGAGCGACGAGATCCTGACGACGACGATCCATTCCGTCTTTTGGGGATTGCCCTCCGGGGCGGCAGGGGATGCGTTAGAGGCCGCGCTCACCGTGCGCCGCAACAGCGGCTGGCTCGGGGCGCTGAGCTTGACGATCTTCGCCTGGACCGGCACCGGGTTCGTGGGCTGCCTCGCCCGGAGCATGAACCGCGTCTACGGCGTGCCGAACTGCGGCTACATGTGCGAGAAGCGGCGCGGGTTCTTTGTCGTCCTTGGATTCGCTGTGTTCTTCATCCTGGCGGTGCTGGCCTCGACGGTGCCGACACTCTTTCTGCAGGCTCGGCTGGAGCCCTATTTCGAGGAGTGGCCGATCGCTTCTCCGGCGTATCAGGCGCTCGGTTATGGAGTTGCCGTAGTGGCGGCCTCGCTCTTCTTCGGGATGCTCTACCGGATCATCCCGAACGCGGGGCAGAAGATCCGTGACGTTTGGCCCGGGACGGCGACGACCGCGCTCCTCTTTGTCGTGATGGCCCAGATCTTTCCAATCTATCTGCGGCTGGTCGGCGGCGCCAATCGGTATGGCACGGCGTTCCTCCTGATCACGTTGCTTGTGGCGTGGTTCTACGCGCTGGCGCATTTGATCCTGTTTGGCGCCCACGTCAACGTCACCTATCAGCGTCGCCGCCGCGTACGCTGAACGGCGTAGGTCTCTACGTACTTCGAGGCCACAAATACGTCCTTCGCGCGATGCCAGACAGGGGTTCCATAGGCCATCCTGATAGTAGGTCGAACCGAGCGGTTGAGCCGGACGCACGTCGGTATGCCTGCATCGTGCCATCGTTCGCAACATGAAGACGCGGGGAAGGGGAACTGAGGCGACCTGGTTGTCGTTGTTGTGATGGTTACCGAACCGAGAACCGCGGACCTTGATCCAACCCGATACGCGACCTAGGCTTGGGAATGGACAGTGGATCTGACGACGATCCATGGATGATTCGGCGGTGGAACACCGCCGGGGAGGGAACCCGTGCATTCGCGCAGTCTGCTGAGTATCGTTATCGCCACTGCCATCCTGATGGGAACATTGCTGATCACCCCAGCCGCGTTTGCTGCTCAGCGGGACGGCCCGGGCAGCGGCGTTGATGGCAATACCTACACCAGCCCGACCTTCGGTTACGGGGTGAGCTGGGGGGAAACCTGGACGGTCATCGACGAAACCTCGGAGGAAGGCGTCGATATCCTTGGGCTTTCGAACGAGATCAGTACCGTCTACTTCACCGCGTATACGAGCGGTGCTGAAAACGAGATGGACTGCTTGACGACAAGCGCCGACCTGCTCAGCCAGGAGGCGGGCGTTTCGGATTTTCGGCAGGCTGAGTCGGGCGGTGATCCCCTTGAGGGCGTCGCCACTTTCGGACGCTGGGCGGTGTACGACTTCGACTATGCCACGCAGCGCGAGACAGTCGCGTTTTCGGCCTTTCTGCTCTGCCGCGCGCTCGTTTCCGATGAAGTGATGCTGCAAGCCGTCCAGATCGTGGATAGCGCTTCGTACAATGACGAGTTGGACGGCATCGTCGAACTCTTCGAGGCGGTGACGCTGCCAGGCGATACTCCGGCGCAGCCGGATGACCCTGGACAGGACGATCCTGGTCAAGACCAGCCGTCTGGCGGTAGCGAAGTCGAGGACTTCTTGCGGCTGTCGGCGGAGGACATCGACGCCTACTGGGCGCGGATTTACCCGACCATTTCCGGTGGCCAGCCGTACACACCGCCGGCCGAGTACGTGATGTTCTCGTCGGAGGTGGCGAGTGCTTGCGGCGGCGCGAGCGCTGGGGCGATGGGGGCGGGCAGCGGTCCCTTCTATTGCCCGACTGACGAGATGATCTACCTCGATCTGCTCTTTGCAGTGGACCAGGCGGATCAGTTCGGCGCGTTCCCGGTGGCGGAAGCGATCGCGCACGAAGTTGGACACCACGTCCAGTTCGAGCTCGGGATGCAGACCTGCGACATGTCGCCGTGCCTCGATCCGTCGGAAGTCACGTCGCAGGAGCTCGAGATCATGGCCGACTGCTTCGCGGGCGCCTGGTCGCAGGACGCGGAGCGGCGCGGTCGCCTTGGCGCCTTCGACATCGAAGCGAACATCGTCAACTATGTGATCGCCCTTGGTGACCATTCGAGCGGGGCGGGCGACCCAGGCGCCCACGGGCGAGGCGCGTTGCGCGTCTTCTGGTTCCTCAACGGCTACTATAACGGCGCCGAGAACTGCCTGACCGCGAGCCCGGCAACGATAGAGATGGTCGAGCAGTCCAAGGAAAACGCCGCGGTCGAAGAAGAGGTTGCCGAAGAGGAGCCGAACGCGGATCCGACCGAGGAGCCTCGCACCCCTGGAGAGGCCGAGGAAGAGACCGCGCCGGGCGGCCCGCTGGCGATCGAGGAGCCGTTCGAGGTCGGCGACGTCGAAATCACGGTAACCGGGACCGATGCCAGCCGCACGGTTGCTGAATCGGGAACTCGGGCAGAGGGCACATAC
>JBOGUE010000799.1:0-9819 GCA_050695955.1 Thermomicrobiales bacterium
CGCGTACTTGTCCGCCGCGCGCTGCACCAGCGGGATGATGACGACGTCGTTGATCACGATGTCGTTCATCTGGATGATCAGCTGGGCAGCCGCTTCCGCGTCGGTCTCCACCAGCGCCTGGTCGTAAAGCGCGTCGTACTCCGGGTTGTTGTAGCGCGCCTCGTTGGTGCCCGACCAATCGTTTTCCGCCTGGGCGATGTTGCTCCCGTCCGGCCCGGCGTACCAACTCTGCATATAGCCGGTCGGATACGGCGACGACGGATTGTTGGTGTACATCTGCAGGTCGTTGTAGAAGTGGAAGATATTCTGGTCGTTGCCCGCGGCGCTGTCGAAGAAAATGCCGGCGTCGACCTGCTTGAGCTGGACCTTGAAGCCCATTGCTTCCCAGCCTTGCTTGTTGACCGCCTGCGTCTTTTGCCGCACCTGATTGATCGAGGTCGAGTAGCTCACGCTCAACTCGACCCCGTCCTTGACGCGGACGTCGCCGTCGAGCACCCAACTGGCCTCGTCCAGGAGCTGGTTGCCCGCCTCGACGTTGAACTCCCAGGAGGTGTTCGGTGACTCCATTGCCGGGATGCCGACCAGGATATTGCTCGTCGCCGGCTCGCCTTCACCGTAGAACTGGCTGGCGATCGTGTCACGGTCGCTGCCGAGCGCCAGCGCCTGGCGAACCGCCAAATCGCTGAGGAACGGGTGCGGCGTGTTCATTTCCGCGCGCTGCCCATTGACCTCCGTATTCGGATCGGCGAACTGGATCAGCACACGCTCGACGCTCGTGCCCGGCACGACGTAGAGCATGCCCTGGCCGCCCTCCAGCATCTGCGCCAGGACGTCCGGCTCCACCTGGAGATTCCAGGCGTAGTCCCAATCGCCGGTTTGCAGCACGGCCCGCGCCGCCGCTGCTGCCTCGCCGCCGCCCTTGAGGTTGACCGTGGCGAAGAAGGGCTTGGTCGGTTCGCGGTAGTTCTCGTTGATCGAGTAGACGACCTGATCGTTCTCCGCGAAGGAATCCACCTTATACGGCCCGGTCCCGATCGGGGCCTGGCGGAAGGTGTTGATCGCCTCGGCGTTCGCCGGGTCGCCACCCCACACGTGCGCCGGGTAGATCGGACCGTTGATCGTTCCCGTGTGCGGGATGTACCAGCCGAGCGTCGGCTCGGTGAAGGTCACCGTCACCGTCAGGTCGTCGACCGCTTCGACGCTGGCGATTGGCGTGTAGACGCCAAGGCCGGTCGACGCGTTCTCCGGGAGCATGATCCATTGATGGGTGAAGACGACGTCGTTGGCCGTGAACGGTTCGCCGTCGCTCCAGGTGACCCCTTCCAGCAAGTTATACGTCACGCTGGAGAGGTCCTCGGCCAGCAGGCCGTTCTCGACCGATGGCACCTCCTTGACCAGGGTCGGCACGACCGACGCATCGTCCAGATAGCTCATCAGCGGTTCGAGCGTCAGCGACGCCGCCAGGAAATCCTTGGTGCCGGTGGCGGTGTGCGGTGAGAGCGTCGTCGCCGCCTGCCATTGCAAGAGCTTCAGCTCGCCGCCTGCCCCCCGCTGCATCCCCTCGACACCCTCAGCCGGTCGTCCGGCCGGCGCATCCTGGGCCAGAACCCGGCCGGCTGGCGTCGAGTTCAGGACGAACATCGCCACGGGTAAGCCGACGCCGAGCGCCGTCGCCCGGCGCAGGAACTCCCGCCGGGAAACCGAGCCCGCCTTCAACTCCTCGTACAACCGCCAGAAAACACCTGTCTCAGCCATCAACGCTGCTCCTTCGATCGACACTGACCAACCGGGACGACAGTCCCCATTTCTATTGTGGGACCCCATGTGAACAGGGCCATTGTACTCATAGACGGCAAGGCGGCAAGGGCGGCAGGCGACAAGGCGGCGACATGCCGAGCTTGGGAGTCCCGGAGTCCCGGAGTCCCGGAGTCCCGGAGTCCGTCGAGGCATCTGGCTCCGCGGTAGGATGTCTTTCACCAGAGCCAGATCCTTCGACCGGTGTGAAAATAGCCCGCCTGGGCGACTCCGGGAAGCAGTTTTCATGCCTGGTGGTGTCCAACCGGTCATGACGACGTTGCTGGATAGGTATCCCCCTGGCAAGAATCGGACCGCGATCCTTCTCGCTCCGTTGTGCCATCCCCGGCGATCCCCTACCATGGCGCTGAACGGAGGCGCCTACCATGGTCACCAAACGCCAGCCCCACACCGAACCGACGTATGAAGAGCAAGTCGCCATCGCCCGCGCCAACCTGGACCGGCACATTGCCGAGGCGCGAGCCGCGCGCGAGCAGTTGTTGGCGCAAGGAATCGATCCAGAAGCGGAGTGGATTCGGTTCGTCCGAGAGACGTTCGACCGGGAGTCACTGATCGAAACCTATCGAGCATACCTGGCGAATCCACACGATTGGCTGGAGCAAGACATCGACGCCGAAGATGAGTAGAGTCGTCGAT
Source organism: Thermomicrobiales bacterium (assembly GCA_050695955.1). Taxonomy (GTDB): domain Bacteria; phylum Chloroflexota; class Chloroflexia; order Thermomicrobiales; family UBA6265; genus JBOGUF01. The sequence goes on from JBOGUE010000799.1 coordinate 2,452, forward strand.
CTTGGCAGTGCTACCGAGCGGCTGCCTACTCAGTTGGTCGGCGACTCAAACCTCGTCATTGCTCACTTGCTCGTTGCCTACCACACGCCGTATCCCATCGTCTCCGCCCGGACCGGTCGATTCTTTCGCCGGCTGCGCGTCGATGCCGCGGACGGCTTGATAACCACGACGGCCTGGACCGAGATCAGCCACTTCGTTATTCGACAGGTATACCGCCAGCTTGTGCCCCAGCATCAGGATGAACTCTCGCGAGCGCTTCCAGGGAAACGTCGCCACGACTGGCGCGATCTCTACAAGACTCGTCCCGACCTAATGTCAGTGATCCTTCCTGAACTCAGAGGTCTTCGCCGGACGATGTCGCTGAGCAACTTGGTGTTTCTCCAACCTGACGACCTCGGAGCAATTCCTGCGGGCCTGCCGATCGAAGTGGCCCTGGAAGAGACGATCGGTCGCTACCACCTCGACTCGAACGACGCCGCCATCCTGCTCGAGGCCCGGCGCGCCGGCCTCACCAGCATCGCCACCCTCGACGCCGACCTGGGCCGCGCCGCCCCCGACTTCGACGTCTACACCTAGCTCTAGCCCATTGCCGCATCATCTGACGTGCTCTACCATGTGGACAAATGGAGGCACGCGCCATGGTCACGAAACGCCAGCCGCTACGCGAGCTCACATACGACGAGCAGGTCGCCATCGCCCGCGCCAACCTCGAGCGGCATATTGCCGAGGTTCAGGCTGAGCGGCAGCGGGTGCTGGATGCGGGCATCGACCCCGAAGCGGAACTCGACGCCTGGGTGCGACATAATTTCTCCCGTGAAGCGTTGGAGGCGACGTACCGCGAGTTTCTGGCGAGCCGTTCAGCTTTTTATTGGGACGATGACAATGATGACTGGGTAGATGAATCGCGCGAAGACGTCGACGATGGCGTCAATGCCCGGTAGCCTCTTCGACCTCGAACAGCCGACGCTGAAACTCCCGGCGAGAATTGTCGTTGACAGTAGTCTTATCGTTCCCCGGTTGAGCGCCGCTCAGAGCACACTGACACCGATCACCGCCGCCCATGCTCGGCGGTTCTTCCGATTGCTGAGAGAGACGCCGTCGGTCGGCCTTGTCCCTCCGACCGTCTTCGGTGAGGTGGTCCACTTCACCCTCAAAACACACTTTCAAGACCTGCTCCCCGCGTACCGCTCCGAACTGAGGGAACGGCGGCCGAGAAAGCGCGGCGCCGATTGGCTCGATCTCTACAAACTTCGGCCCGACCTGATCGGCCAACTCCGCCCCGAGTTGGAGCGCCTTCCATCGTTGCTGCGCGCAAATGGCCTCGCGATTCTTCAGCCGCTGGACCTGGCACCCCTCCCGTTGGGTCGTTTCTGGGAAGGGGAGTTGACGCGCCTCGTCGTCCGCTACCACCTCGACACCAACGACACCGCCATCCTGCTCGAGGCCCAACGCGCTGGCATCACCAGCATCGCCACCCTCGACGCCGACCTCCGCCGCTCCGCCCGCGACTTCGACGTCTACACCTGGCTCTGAGCGGTCAGCCCGAATTCGCCCGCCATCACCTCCAATGTCGCGCTCACCCCGCGCTCCGGCAACACGAGCGGCGCGCCCGTGCGGGGATCGGGGATGATCGTGGCGTCGATGGCGAAGACGTCGCGCAACAACGAGGGCGTGATCACCTCGGCGGGCGGTCCGGTGGCGACGATCGCCCCGTCCTTCATCGCCACCAGGAAATCGGCGTAGCGCGCGGCCAGGTTCAAATCGTGCAGGACCATGACGACGCTGCGATCCTCCTCCCGGTTCAACCTCCGCACCAATTCGAGCAATTCGATCTGGGCGGCGAGGTCGAGGAAAGTCGTCGGCTCGTCGAGCAACAGAACCGGCGTCTCCTGCGCCAGGGCCAGCGCCATCCAGGCCCGCTGCCGCTGCCCACCAGAGAGGGTCTCGACCTCCCGCAAACGGATCTCCTCCAGACCGCAGCGCTGTAGCGCGCGTTCGACCGCCACCTCGTCCTCGGCCCGCCACTGGCGCAAAAAGCTCTGATGCGGCATCCGCCCCGCCGCCACCAGATCCTCGACCAGGAATCCTGACGGCAACGCCGGACCTTGCGTCAACAGAGCCAGCCGCTTCGCCAGAGCCCGGTGCGAGCCGCGGTGGACAGGCTGACCCTCCAGCCGGACCGTCCCCGCCGCCGGCTTGAGCAGGCGGCCGCAGGCGCGCAGCAGCGTCGACTTGCCGCATCCGTTCGGCCCCACGATCGCCGTCACCGCGCCCGCCGGAATCGACAGCGTCAGGTCATGCAGAATCACCGACCGGTCGTAGCCAGCCCGCATCGTCTCGACCTCGAAGCCGGGCGTGGCGGCGCGTCGAACCTCGCGCCGCGCGACCCGCATGCCGCACGGGATGCAGACGGAAAGCGCGCGTTCCGGGTGCGGGCAAACGTCGCAGGGGATGCCGTAGAGCGCATGGAGCAGACCCGGTTGCAGGACCTCGGACGGTGGACCAGAGCACAGGATGCGCCCCTCCTTCATCGCCATGATGTGATGACTGGCCCGCGCCGCCTCGTTGACGTCGTGCAAGACCATGACGATTGTCCGCCCCTCCTCCGCGTTGAGGCGCTTGACCAAATCGACGACGTCGAGCTGATGGGCAATGTCGAGGAAGGTCGTCGGTTCATCGAGCAAGAGGAGCGGCGTCTCCTGGGCTAGCGCCAGCGCCATCCAGGCGCGCTGCCGCTGGCCGCCGGAGAGCTGATCGACGTGGCGGCGGCGCAATTCGTTCATTCCCGTGAGCTGCAGCGCCCGGTCCACCGCCTCCTCGTCACGGCGAGACGGCGGTTGCAGGAAGGCCTGATGCGGGTAACGCCCACGCCGCACCAGGTCTTCGACCAGGATGCCGCTCGGCGGCGTCGTTTGCTGGTGGAGCAAGCCGAGCCAACGCGCCACCTCGCGCGTCGGCAGGCGATGGATCATCTGGCCGTCGAGCACGACCGCGCCGCCGCTCGGCCGCAGCAAGCGAGCCAGCGCCCGCAACACGGTCGACTTGCCGCAGCCGTTCGGCCCGATGATCGTCGTGATCTGCCCGTCCGGAATGATGAGGCTCAGGTCGGCGACGACCGGGTCCGCGCCATAGGTCAGGGTCACATTGTCGGAGGAAAGACGGCTCGTCAACGCATCACATCCGCACGCTGGAACGGTAAAGCAAGAAGAGGAAATAGGGCGCGCCCACTGCCGCGGTCACCGCCCCGACCGGCAGGCTGACGGGCAAGAAATGCTGTGCGACGACATCAGATGCCAGCAGGAAGAGCGCGCCCAGCACCCCCGCGAAAAGCATCACGCTGCCGGAGAGCGGCCCCGCCAGCATCCGCGCCACGTGCGGCGCCATCAACGCCACGAACCCGATCGGCCCGGCGATGGCGACGCTGACAGCCGCCAACCCACACCCGATGACGATCAATCCCAGGCGTGTCCGCTCCAGGGCCAGCCCGAGGCCCCGCATGACATCATCTCCGAGCTGGAGCGCCCGCAGCCGCCACGTCAGCGCGACGGCGAAGGGCGCCAGCGCCAGCAGACCGACCAGCAGCACCAGCACGTCGTCCCAATTGCTGCCGTAGATCGAACCCATCGTCCAGACGACGGCCGGCCGCACCGACTCGACCGGGTAGCGCACCATCAGGTAGCTGGTGCCCGCGGACAGCGCCGCGCCGACGCCGATCCCGACCAATATCAGCCGGCTCGCCGCGATGCCCCGCTTCCAGGCGAAGAGATAGATCACCGCCGCCGCCAGCAGCGCGCCCATCAGCGCCGCGACTGGCAGCAGCGACCTGCCCTGCCCTGAGACAATCCAGAAGACGGCGCAGAGGCTGGCCCCGGCGTTGATCCCGATCACGTCCGGCGAGACGAGCGGGTTGCGCACCAACCCCTGGAAGATCGCCCCCGACATGGCGAGCGACGCGCCGATCAGCACGGCGCAGATCACCCGCGGCAGGCGCAGGGTCCGCACGACGTACTCTTGATCCTCCGTCCCATTGCCGAGGACGGACCGGTAGACGTCGAGGAACGGAATCGACAGGCTGCCCAGCGTCATCGCCCAGATGGCGATCAGGCCCACCGCCCCGGCGGCGATCAGGGCGTAGCACAGGACACGGTAGTTCAGCCGCACCGCGACGTGGCGCGTCCGCAGGGTAACGTGGCCGGGCCGGCGGGTCGGCGCCGCGAGGTCGATCGTCGCCATGCCTAGGTCGCAACCGCCACGCTGCGCTGCCGCGCCAGATAGACCAGGAACGGCGCCCCGACCAATGCCGTCACAATCCCGACTTGCACCTCACCAGGCCGGGCAACAATCCGCCCGACCACGTCCGCACCCGTCAGAAAGATCGCCCCGAAGATCAACGAGTACGGTAACACCCAGCGGTAGTCCGGACCGACGATTGCCCGCACAATATGCGGGGTCGCCAAACCGACGAAGGCAATCGGCCCCGCCACCGACACCGCCGCGCCGGTGATCAGGACGACGAGGATCGAGCAGATGGCGCGGGTGCGCCCGGTCCGCATCCCCAACGAACGCGCGGCCTCTTCGCCCATGCTCAAGACGTTGAGCTGATGGCCGAGGAAGATGCAGGCGAGCGCGCCGCCGAGCAGAAAGGGCGAGACGATCCAAAAGGTCTCCAGATCGCGGTTGATCACCGACCCGGCCAGCCAGAAGCGCACGACGTCGAGTGTCTCCTCGTCCAGAAGGAGCAGGCTGCTCGTCCAGGCGCTCAGCAGCGACGAGATCACCACACCGGCCAGCGCCAGCTTGACCGGCGTCGGCCCGTCCCGCCCCGCCGACCCTACCAGGAAGACGAGCGCCGAGGCGGCCAGCGCGCCGGCGAAAGCGAACCAGACGTACTCGTAGGGAGAGGTCAGCCCGAGATAGAAGACGACGGTAACGATGGCGAAGCTGGCGCCGCTGCTCACCCCCAAGATCGTCGGTTCGGCCAGCGGGTTGCGCGTCACCGCCTGCATCGTCGCCCCGGCCACGGCCAAAGCCCCGCCTACCCCCAGCGCGATCACCGTGCGCGGCAGCCGCATTGAGCGGATCACCGTCTGCTCGTAGTTCGCCGGATCGAAGTGGAAGATGGCGTTCCACGCGTCGTGCGCGCTGACGCCGAGCGAGCCGAACTGAATGCTGATCAGCGCCACCACCACGACCCCAACCAGCCCCAACAGCAACCCGACCGCCTGCAGCGCCACCAGGAAACGGTCGAAAACCTGAAACCCAAGCGCTAACCGCGCGCGCTCAACCGTCGCCATGCACGCCCCTCCCGTCGTTCCGAGCCGCCCCCCGTCATTCCGAGCCGCCGCGAGGAATCGTCCCGGACTCCGATGCGTGTTACGATGGCGAAATTCCTCGTAACCGCGGAATGACGGGAAAGCCCCGAGATCGGAATCAATCAATCCCGACTTCCCAACTCAGAATTATCCTACTGACACCGTTCCAGCCTGTCAAACCTCCTCACTTGCGCACGCATGCCCAAAACACCCCGCTTGACAGCCCCATCCGGCCTCTCGTACTCTAATTCCGACTGAATCAGTCGGAATTGAGCCGGGCAACCGGAGGGATGTCCGTGTGCCAAAAAATCGGGAGGGGATCGTGTCGAACTACAACACCGCGTCGCTGACTCGTCGCCGGCTGCTGGGAGCCGTGCCCGGCGTGGCCCTGGCCCTGGCCGTGGTAGCCGCACCGGCGCCCACCCACGCGCGGGATGCGACGCCCGGTGCGGCCACGCCGGGTGGCGGCTGGAGCTTCACCGACGACCGCGGCGTCACCGTCTCCCTGCCCCAGCGGCCGGAGCGGATCGTCGCCCAAACCACCTCCGCCGCCGCCCTCTGGGACTACGGTGTGCGCCCGGTCGCCATCTACGGTCCCAGTCGTTTGGCTGACGGTACGCCCGACTTCCAGGCCGGCAACATCGACCTCGACGCCGTCGAGTCCGTGGGTGACTACCCGGAGATGGACCTCGAAAAGCTCGTCGCCCTCGACCCCGACCTCTACGTCGACCTCACGCTCTACGACGGCGGGTTCTGGTACCTCGGCGAGAACCAGGTGCAGATCGAGGCGATCGTGCCGACCCTGGGCATCACCATGGAAGGGGTCTCCATCCTGCAATCCATCGAGCGCTTCGAGGAATTGGCTGCCGCGCTCGACGCCGACCTGACCGCGCCCGACGTCGTCGAAGCCAAGTCCGCCTTCGCCGCGGCCGAGTCCGACCTGAAAGCCGCCATCGCCGAGAAGCCCGGCCTGACGGTGCTCGTCGTCTCACCCACGACCGACAACATCTACGTGGCCTCGCCCGACTGGATGACTGACCTCCACTACTTCCGCGACTTGGGCCTCGACGTCGTCACTCACGGCGCCGACGACTTCTTCGAACTTCTGAGCTGGGAACAGGCAAACACCTACCCGGCAGACCTGATCCTGGTCGACGCACGGTCGGCGCAACTATCACCAGAGCAACTCGCCGATATCCCGACCTGGAGCGCCCTCCCCGCCGTCCAAGCCGGACAGATCGGTCCCTGGTACGCCGGCGCGCCCTATAGCCACGCCCGCCTCGTGCCGATCATGCAGCAGCTGACCGAGTTCATCCGCGCCTCCCGCGCGGACGTCGTCTAGCGCCCGGAGGCCACGCCGATGACCGCAACCGCAATCCCGACCAAACGCCCCCGCCGCCTCGAGCGGCCGCTCAAGACCTATTTCACCCAGGTCGTCCGCACCGTCACGCTCACCCCGCACCTGCGCCGCATCACCTTCGGCGGCGGCGATCTCGATCGCTTCCTCAGCGCCGGTCCCGACCAATTCATCACCGTCCTCCTCCCCCACCCGCACCAAGAGCGGCCGCTCATCCACCCCGACTTCACCTGGGAGGATTACCGGGATATGCCCGAGGAGACGCGGCCCATCTCCCGCAATTACACCGTGCGCCGTCACCGCCCCGAGATCGGCGAGCTGGACGTCGATTTCGTCCTCCACGGCGACCTCGGCCCGGCCACGCGCTGGGCAGCCCGCGCCAAACCCGGCGACCACCTCGGCATCTGGGGACCGCGCATGGCCTACGACCCGCCGCCCGGCGTCGACTGGCAACTCCTCGCCGGCGACGAAACCGCCGTCCCTGCCATCGGCGCCATCCTCGAATCGCTGCCGCCCGGCGCCCGCGCCCGCGTCGTGATCGAGGTCGCCGGTCCCGCCGACGAGCTCCCCTTCCCCACCGCCGCCGCCGTCGAGGTCACCTGGCTCCACCGCGGCGATTTCCCGCCCGGTGAAAGCGACCAACTCCTCGCCGCGATCCGCCAGGAAACCTTCCCGGACGGCATCCTCTATGCCTGGGCC
>JBOGUE010000800.1:0-10174 GCA_050695955.1 Thermomicrobiales bacterium
GGCGCCGGCGACCGACTGCAACTTGAAAGGGCCGATCTGTGCTGTGGTCTCGACGTGCGGACCTCGGCAGAGGTCGAGGAATTGGCCTACCTGAAAGGTCGAAATTTCCTCATTGTCGGCAAATCCCTGGATCAGCTCGACTTTGTAGGGATTGCTGCCGAAAATATCGAGCGCCTCGGCGCGAGAGACTACCTGTCGCACGAACGGCTCGGACTTTGCCCGGTTGGATCCCATGCGACGCTCGATCTCGACGAGATCCTCGGGCGTGAGCGGCCGCGGCAGTTCCATGTCGTAGTAAAAGCCATGCTCGATCGCTGGACCGATGGCGAACTTTGCGTCGGGAAAGATCTCTTGTACCGCTTCAGCCATCAGATGGGCACACGAGTGGCGCATACGCGCGAGTTCGTACTCACGGGCGTCCCCCGGTTCAATTGCGATGTCCATGTCCGAGATTTCTTCCGCCAGGCTCACTTCAGGCATATCGCACCTCCACTAACCGTAAACGCACATGACAACAGCCCGGCGTCCGCTCAGGGACGCCGGGCCGGCGTGGTTCCACCCAGATTCCGATTGGCCAATGAATATTGGCGCGATCGCTCGTTGATGCCGGTATCGGCGGCGGCCGGGACGGGATACTGGCGCGCTCGTGTTCTCCCGCCTGCTCCCAGGTGGTCTTCCTCGATCCGAATCGCCACCGCCCTTGCACCGGATGGGCGACCTCGCTGACGGCTGAGGATCGGGTACTCGTCCTGATCATCGCATGGTACGTCTTCAGTTGTTGACGGTAGCATAGAAACGGGTGCGACTCCTGTCAACTCCCGCGCTACGGCCCTGAGAAGCTCGTGGATCGCGACCGTCTGCCTTAGATGGTGAGCGAAAAGCGACGTGCAGCATCGCGGATGGCCGCGTGGTCGCGTGCTATACTGAGATGTTGCGGATTCATTGGGATTTTGGGAGCAAGGGGCCATGTCTGGACACTCAAAGTGGTCGACGATCAAGCGCCAGAAGGGCGCGAACGACGCCAAGCGCGGGCAGTTGTTCACCAAACTCGCGCGTGAGATCACCGTCGCCGCGCGGAGTGGACTACCTGACCCTGACAACAACGTTCGTCTCCGCCTCGCCGTGCAGAAGGCGAGAGTGGAAAACATGCCAAAGGACAACATCGACCGGGCGATTGAGCGAGCTACCGGCGGCTCCGGCAGCGACAATTACGAGGAAATCCTCTACGAAGGGTACGGGCCCGGCGGAATCGCGCTTATGATTCAGGCGATGAGCGACAACCGGAACCGTACGGTGAGCGAGGTGCGGGCGGTTCTGACACATGCGGGTGGCACACTTGGTGAAAACGGCAGCGTCGCCTGGATGTTCGACCATGTTGGACAGATCGTGATCGATCCCGGTGCGACCGACCCTGAGGAACTCGGACTGATCGCCATCGATGCGGGCGCGGCCGACGTTCAGGTCGAGGACGAACACGTCGAGATTTTCACCGAGGTGCAGGACCTCCACAAGGTCCAAGTAGCACTCACCGAAGCTGGGGTGACAGTGGCGTCGTCCGAATTGATGATGCGGCCAAAGACGCTGATGGCGCCGGAAACTGACGTGGCAATCAAGACGATTCGGCTGATGGAACGGCTCGAGGATCTCGACGACGTGCAGCAGGTCTACACGAACCTGGACGTCACCGACGACGTGCTTGCGCAGGTCGGGTGACCGCGATGAACCAGGTGCGGTAGTGATTACACTCGGCATCGACCCCGGTACGGCGTTGCTGGGATATGGTGTCGTCGCGTCGGACGGTGACCCCTCGCTCATCGAGTTCGGCGTTGTTGAGACGCGTCCCGATCTGCCGATGCCGGAGCGCCTGGTCAGTCTCTACGACTATGTTGCGGAGCTGCTGGATCGGCACCGACCTGATGCTGTGTCGATCGAGCAGCTTTTCTTTGCTCGGAACGTGACGACCGCGATCGCGGTTGGCCAGGCGCGTGGCGTCGTCTTGCTGGCGGCCGCAAAGGCCGGCGTTGGGGTGGTGGAATACAGCCCGTCGGAGATTAAGCACGCGGTCGTCGGTTATGGGAGAGCCGACAAAGCACAGATACAGGAAATGGTTCGCATTATCCTCGGCCTGGCGGAAGCACCACGTCCAGACGATGCCGCGGACGCCTTGGCAGTCGCGATTTGCCATGTCCACCGCTCCGCGTTCGAGGCGAAGACGTCAGGCGCGGCGAGCGACTGGTCGTGAACCGGGCGAGGGGGCGAGAACGGTTGGACCTCGCACTGGTCCAGCGCGGACTGGCGGACTCGCGATCCCGGGCGCGAGCGATGATCATGGCCGGCGACGTCATCGTCGAAGGGCAAGCCGAGTTGCAAGCAGGCGCTCTGGTTTCGCTAGCCGATCGCGTCGTACTTCGAACGAAACCACGATTTGTCAGCCGCGGCGGGGAAAAGCTAGCGCATGCGCTCACAGCGTTCGGCATCGACGTAACTGGCCGCGTGTGTGCGGATTTCGGCGCGAGTACCGGCGGCTTTACCGATTGCCTCTTGCAAGCGGGCGCGCGGCGTGTTTATGCGGTTGACGTGGGATACGGACAACTACACGAGCGACTCCGCAATGATGAGCGCGTCGTGGTGATGGACCGAACGAATGCGCGGTACCTGGAAACGCTACCGCAAATCGTGGACTTTGTGGCGATCGACGCGTCGTACATTTCGTTGGCATTGATCTTCCCGGCAGCGGCCCGGATTCTCAATAGTGAAGGCGATTGCGTACCATTGATCAAGCCGCAGTTCGAAGCGGGCCGTACCGAAGTAGGTAAGGGCGGCGTCGTGCGGTCGGCAGACGTGCATCGCCGGGTGCTTCGCAATGTGGTCGAGGCCGCGGCAGGAATAGGATTCGGCGTCCGGAATCTGAGCCGGTCGCCACTGCTCGGACCGAAGGGCAACGTCGAGTTTCTGGCGCAATTCAAACGGGAAGAGAGTATCGGCGACATCGAGCGAATGATTGAGCATGCGATGGAGCCGTTGGGAGGAGGAGCGTGACGACACGCCGGCCATTCGACGATGTGCGGGCGGCCCTTAACGACATATCCCCTAAGATTGACGACGACGGAGTGCGCATTGACGCGACGCGAGTCGCACGCACCGGCATACCTGAATTTGTCTTTGCCTCGGGCAAGAGTCCAGAGGCCGTTCTGATCAGTCTGCAACGATTGGCTTCCGCGAACGGGCGGGCCTTCGCGTCGAGGTGTTCGAGTGAAATGGCCGCACGAATCGAACTCGAACTAGGCGCAACGTTCGACGTCGTTCAACACGCCGATGCGCGCGCGGTCATCGTCGCCCGGGTCGGTAGAGCGGCGACCTGCAAAGGCGGTCGGGTCGGTATCGTGACTGCCGGCACGTCCGATATCCCAGTCGCAGCCGAGGCAGCCTTGGTTGCGCGAGAGATGGGCGCTGTGGTCCACGAGGTCAGGGACGTAGGGGTTGCAGGCTTGCACCGGCTCGTTCAGCCGCTTGAACGCCTCATCGAGGCTGACGTTGACGTGCTGATCGTCGCGGCCGGGATGGACGGCGCACTGGCGTCGGTTGTGGCGGGCCTCGTGCCGGTTCCGGTTATCGGCTTGCCGACGTCCGTCGGGTATGGGCACGGTGGGCAGGGCTCCACCGCTCTCCATTCGATGCTGCAATCGTGCGCGCCTGGACTCGTCGTCGTCAACATCGACAACGGTGTCGGCGCGGGCGCGACGGCGGCGTTGATCGCTAACCGCGTCGCCGCCCTGCGGCATAAGAGCGACCGGCAATAGGTGACAGGCAGGCACGGTCCCGACGATCATGGCGGTGTCTGACGTCGCTGTGATCGTCGGAGGGTCCCGTGCCTGTCCTGCCAGTATGCCTGATCGAGCCCGTGTGGGCACAGTTTTCCGTGCTCTGGCCCGAGCATCCGGCGGGCGACCCCACGCATCCGCCCGGGTGTCACCGGCGGCGCATCCCGGAGCGGGTGGTCTTCGCGCCCGTCGTCGCCGCCCTGGTGCATGGGTCAGGCGACGAACGGATCGCCACGCCGGGCTGGTCCGATCGGACGATCCGGCGCCGGGCGCGCGAATGGGCCGAGGCGGGCCGGGCGGAGGAGCGGCACACCCGCGTGCTCGCCCAGGACGACCGGATGATCGGGATCGACCGCGCGGATGTCGCCGTCGCTGGCTGCATCACGAAAGCGCCCGGCGCACGAAAGCGCCCGGCGGTGGTGAGCGGGCGGGCCGCAGCCCCGTGGATCGGGGCAAGCAGGGGCTGAAACGCTCGCCGGTGACCGCTGCCACCGGCGTGCCCCTGCCCCTCGTCTCGGCCGGGGCCAATCGCCATGACGGGTCGCTGCTGGGGTCGACGCTGGCGGGCTGGGAGACCTTGCGGCCACTCCCGGCCGGTATCACCGGCCATCTGGATCGCGGCTACGACAGCGGCGGGACCCGCACGCTGTTGGCGCACCTTGCCCTCACCGGCGAGATCGCCCGCCGGGGGGTGGCCGCGCCGCTCCAGGCGGGCACGCGCTGGGTGGTCGAGCGCACCCAATCCTGGATGAACGGCTCCGGCAAGCCGCGGCGCTGCACCGAACGCGCCGGGCGTGTCGTTGCCGTCTCCCTGTTCCTGGCCGCCGCCTTCGTGGTCACCCGGTGTCTGATTCGGCGGGCGCAGTCCCGCTACCGCTGGCCAACACGGCCGACCACCCGCCGGCTCACATGATGCCTATTGCCGGGCGCTCTTAGTCCCCATGTGCCAGTCCCGCTAAGCGAGCCAGCATGCGCTCGGCAGCAGTGACCGGCGAGATGTCACGTCGCGCAACCTCCGCGATCAGGTGGTTGTCGAGGTCCCCGGCGTTGGTTTCTCGTTCAATCCGCTGGCTGATTTTGCGCCAGAGCAACGCTTCGACTTCGGCCTTCGCGATTGCTTCCACTCGATGACGCCAACCACTGGTTTTCTCCAGATGCCGGCGGTGATCGTCGATGGTACGTGTTAAGTTGGCAACGCCATCGCCGGTAGTTGCGTTGGTCTTGAGAATTGGCGGCGACCACTCATTCCGGACCTGTTGTGCCAATGGGCCGGTGAGCGCGCGCAGTTCTCGGGCGACGTCATTCGCTCCCGGCCGATCGGCCTTATTGACGACGTAAACGTCCGCGACCTCGAGGACCCCGGCCTTGATCGCTTGGACGTGGTCTCCGAGTCCGGGAACTTGCAATAAGACGACCGTATGCACGTGATTGGCAACATCGATTTCATCCTGGCCCACGCCGACGGTTTCGATCACCACGAGATCGAACCCAGCCGCGTCGAGGAGATGGGTCACGCCCGCGGTGGCGGGCGCGAGTCCACCGTGGCGTCCGCGCGAGGCCATGCTGCGAATGAAGACGCCGGCGTCCGACCACGAGTCGAGCATTCTGATCCGGTCACCCAGCGCGGCGCCGCCAGTCAGTGAGCTGGTCGGATCGATCGCCACGACACCGACTGTTCGCCCAATTGTTCGAACTTCTTTGATGAGTGCGCTGACGAGGGTGCTCTTGCCAGCTCCGGGGGCGCCGGTGATGCCGATGACGTGGGCGCGGCCAGAGCGTGGGTAGAGCGCCGCGAGCGCGTTCCGGCCAACGTCAGTGTCGTTTTCGACGTGCGTCGCGATTCTGGCCAGGGCGCCAAGATCGCCGGCGAGGACGCGGTCGACGAGTCCCATTTAGGCGCGGTCGTCCCGTTGCGGTGCGTGCGCTCGAATGAAGGCGATCACGTCTTTGAGCGACGTTCCCGGTCCAAAAACGGCGGCTACGCCGAGCTTTGCCACCGGTTCGACGTCTTCATCGGGAATTGTGCCGCCGGCGATCACGAGGACATCGCCGAGTCCACGGTCACGGAGTGCGTCTATGATGCGCGGAAAGAGGGAGAGATGCGCTCCTGACAAGATGCTCAAGCCAACAACATCGACGTCCTCTTGCATCGCCGCCGTGGCGATCATTTCCGGCGACTGGAAGAGTCCGGTGTAGATCACCTCGAACCCCGCGTCGCGAAGCGCTCGCACAAGAACCTTCGCGCCGCGATCATGACCGTCAAGGCCGGGCTTTGCAATCAGGACGCGGATCGGTCGTTCGTTTTCGACAGGTGATTGATCATTCATCGGCTGGCGCTGCCCGCGGTGTCGTGGACGTAAAAACCTTCGCCGGACTTCTGGCCCAGCCGACCGGCCGCGACTAATTTCCGCAGCAGTGGCGCGGGCCGATACTTGTCGTCGCCAAGGTCTCGATGGAGGACGGATAAAATGTCGAGGCATACGTCGAGGCCGATCAAGTCGGCCAAGGCGAGTGGACCCATCGGGTGTGCCATGCCGAGCTTCATGACGTCGTCAATCGCCTCGCGGGTGGCGACACCCTCGGCTAAGCAAAAAATCGCCTCGTTGATCATCGGCATTAGAACGCGATTGGAGACGAATCCGGGGTAGTCGTTGACAACGACTGGCGTCTTGCCAACCGCTTCAGCGGCGGCGCGAATGCGCGACACCGTGTCGTCCGACGTCTCCAAGCCACGCACAATTTCGACGAGCTGCATCGTCGGCACGGGGTTGAAAAAGTGCATGCCGGCGAACTGTTCGGGTCGAGACGTTGCCGCGGCCAACTTCGTAATGGATATTGAAGACGTGTTGCTCGCGAGAATCGCTTCTCTCTGGAGCTGCGCCGACGCGTGTTCGAAAAGGCTGACCTTGGCGTCGAGGACTTCCGGGATCGCTTCAATGAAGAGATCGGTCTCAAAGGCGGACTCAAGTCGTGTGTCAAAGGTCAACATCGAATGAGCGACGTCGATCTGGGTTTCCGCCATTTTGCCGCGTTCGGCAGCCCGCGACCAATTGCGCTCGATTGCTAGCTGGGCCTGTTGCAAGATCGCCGGACTCTGATCGATAACGCGTACCGCGATGCCAGACTGGGCAAAGACTTGGGCGATGCCGCGTCCCATAGTGCCGGCGCCGACGACCGCCACGAGGCCAATCGCCTGACCACCAAGTGCCGCGGGCGATTCGATTTTCTCGTGTGTGACTTCCACAGACGAACCTCGGTGGCGAAAAACCTCACGGTCGCGTGGCCGATTATAGGGCGACTTCCGGGCGGTCACAAAGGCGGATCGGCCGCGGGCGTGGCCTCAGGCAGCTCGCGGCGGTTGAGCTCGTTCATCGCCGCAATGATGCCCGCGTGGCTCCAAAGCAACACGCCGCCGGCAACCCGGGCGATCAGTTCCGGCAACGCGCGTTCCTCGTCTGGTGAGAACCGTGACAAAACGTGGCCGCGTCCGGCGCTCCGACCGCGCCCGATGCCGATTCGGAGACGGGGAATCTCGTTGGTTCCGAGTTGCTCGATCACCGACGTCAGGCCATTGTGGCCGCCGGCCGATCCGCGCGCGCGCATGCGCAGTTGGCCGAATGGCAGGTCCATGTCGTCGAGGACGACAAGCACGTTCTCGATCGGTACGTGGTACCAGCTAACGATCTCGCGGGCGGCGTTGCCGCTGAGGTTCATGTAGGTCTGAGGGGCGGCCAGGATCAGTTTCTCCCCGTCGGCAGTCCCTTCCGCGATTTCCGACCGGAACCGCTTCCGCGAGCAGGGCGCACCTGTGCGCGTGGCCAATTCGGAGAGGACCATGAATCCGACGTTGTGGCGCGTGGCGGCGTATTCCCGCCCCGGGTTGCCTAGACCGATAACGACGTGCATGCTGACGATTGCTCCAGCCGGCCTGACTGCAGCCGGCGATGACAGCCCGGTAAAAAAGCGATGGGCCAGACGGGTGCTATACTTCATGGTCGATTCTGCCATGACTGGACGCATGTGTGAGCGACGCATCCGGGGATTGAGCCAATGAACTTCTTTGGTATGGGGGCATGGGAGATCGGCGTCATTTTGATCGCCGCCCTTATCATCTTCGGCCCAGGTAAGCTGCCCGAGGTCGCTGGACAGGTTGGCCGGGCAGTTCGCGACTTTCGTCGAATGACGACTGACCTCACCGCTGAGTTCGAGCAAACCGCCGGCGTGAAAGAATTGCGCAACGAAATCGCCGGAATCAAGTCAGAATTGACAGGCGCGACCGAAGGGGTCAAGCGCGAGATGTCCTCCGCTGCAAAGTCGGTCAACACATCTGTGTCGTCCGCGAAAGCGGCGGCCGGCGGCAAGAAGTCCACCTCCTCGGCGGCGAGCAAGACCACCACGACCGCTGCCAAGACTACGACAGCCGCGGCGAAGAGTTCGACGACGGCGAAGTCGACGACCAAAGTCGTCGCGAAGCCCAAGCCTGTCGCCTCGAAGACCGATCCACTGGCTGACGTTTCGTTCCTCGATGAGCCGTCTTCCGTGCCGATCGTGGCAAACGGCAACGGCAGCGCCACTTCGCGACAGTCCGCGGCTGGTTCGACCGCGGTTGCCAGCAATGTCGTACCTGTTGCATCCAATGGGCAAGAGGACGCGCTTGCCCGGGCTCGCCGGCGCCGTCAACAAGCCGGATACGGCCGTCCTCGCGCCTAGAACTTGCCGATTGGATGATCTCCTTCGAGTCGTCGTCCTTGCAGTTTGAACTCCTTGCTACCGATTCGGAAACCATGGCGCGTCGGGGGCGAATGACGACTCGGCGGGGCACCGTCGAGACGCCGGCGTTCATGCCCGTTGGAACGCAGGCAACCGTCAAGACCCTGCACCCTGACGAAGTCCGTGCGACCGGCGTTCAGATTGTCCTCGCCAACACCTATCACTTGATGCTCCGGCCTGGAGTCGAGATCATCGAGCGGGCCGGCGGCTTGCACCGGTTCATGGAGTGGAGCGGACCGATCCTGACTGATAGTGGCGGTTTCCAGCTTTTCAGCCTAGCTCAGCGTACGCGCGTAACCGAGACAGGAGTGACCTTTCATTCCCATATCGACGGGAGCCGTCACGAGCTGACGCCGGAGCGCGCGATTCAACTTCAACTTTCCTACGGGTCCGACATTGCGATGCCGCTGGACCATCTGGTCGGACTTCCGGCAGAACGGCGCGCGATTGCGACGTCGACGGAGCGGACTCATCGGTGGTTGGAGCGGTGCATTGCCGAGCATCAGCGGCAGGACGGCGACGTGCGGGGAACCGCGCTTTTTGGCATCGTGCAGGGAGGTATGGAGTCGGACCTGCGGCAGGAAAGTGCGCGGGTGATCGCGGCCACCGAGGTCGCCGGTAGCGCGATCGGAGGCCTGAGCGTTGGGGAGCCCAAAGAAGTGATGGCGGCGATGCTAGAAGCGACGACGCCGCACCTGCCCGCTCAAAAGCCACGGTATCTCATGGGGGTCGGGTCGCCTGAGGATTTGTGGGCGGGGGTGGAGCGTGGCGTCGATCTCTTTGATTGTGTATTACCGACGCGCCTCGCGCGCAACGCGGCGCTCTTCACGCCGGACGGCCGGGTGAATCTACGCTCACGTCGGTTTCGGGACCGCTTTGAACCCATAGATCCGTCGTGCGATTGTGAGGCGTGCCGACGTTTCACAGTCGCGTATTTGCATCATCTTTTTCGCGCGGGAGAGGTTTTGGCGCTCCGTCTGGCATCGGTGCACAACCTCCGATTTCTGGCTCGGCAGATGGAATCCATTCGTGATGCGATCACCGACGGCTGCTTTGCGGCCGCACATCGCGAATTCACCGATCGCTATCAAGTTGTCGCGGGAGCCGCCGAGGTCGATCCTTGAGTCGGTTACCGCACACCCGCGGCAGTACAATCGGCAGTAGGCTGACCAAGCGTGGTCTGCCCATTCGCCGACAGGCAGGATCAGTGGCATGTATCTGCCGGAATTCGATTCCGAGCGCTCTGGCGATGTGGCAGTCGGGGTCGACATCATCGAGATAGGTCGCATCCAGCGCGCGCTGGACGATTTCGGTGAGCGCTTCCTCCGCCGCGTTTATACCGAACGGGAACGTGAGCGATACCGACATCGGGTCTCGGAGCTGGCGGTACGCTTCGCAGCCAAGGAGGCGACGTCGAAAGTGCTTGGCACCGGCATCCGCGGACTCCACTGGCGTGAGATGGAAGTGCTGCCGAACCGTCGGGGCAAGCCGGTGCTTGTTCTTCACGGGCGGGCGGCGGAACGGGCGGCGATGCTCGGACTAACCGACTTTAGTGTCTCCCTCACGCACTCGCGGGGCGATGC
>JBOGUE010000801.1:0-4161 GCA_050695955.1 Thermomicrobiales bacterium
TACAACCGGGCGATGCTGACCGAGGCCGGCATCGATCCCGAGGAGTTCGCTCCGGCTGCCGGACCGCTGACCTGGACCCGCGTGGCGGAGATCGCGGCCAACTTCGACGTCAAGGACAGCTCGGGCAACTTCACGCGGATGGGCTTCGTGCCGTGGGCCAGCCAGGGCCACGCCTACACCTGGGGCTTTTCCTACGGCGGGACCTTCTTCGACGAGGCGGCCTGCGCGGTGACGCCGGACGATCCCAAGATCGTCGAGGCCTTCCAATGGGTCTACGACTACTGCGCGGCATTGGGTCCGCAGCAGGTCAGCGCCTTCGGCAGCCCGTCAATGGAGCGGGGCTTCCCGCCGCAGGAGCACCCCTTCATTCAGGGCCGGCTGGCGATGCAGATCGCCGGCGACTGGGTGACTAAACATATGGAGGCCTACGCCCCCGACGCCGACTACGGCATCACCTACATCGCGGTGCCGAATGCCGAAGATGCGCCCTCGACCTGGGCCGGCGGCTGGTCGGTGGTGATGCCGCAGGGGGCGCAAAATCCTGAAGAGGCGATGGAGTTCATGCGCTACATCGCCGGCGAAGAAGGGCTGCGCGCCAACGTGCAAGGGGTCGGAACCCTGCCGACCTGGCAGAGTCTGCTGGAAGAGACAGACCTGTTCGACGAGCGGCAAGTCTTCTTCGCCCAGGACCTCCTGCCGATTGCCAAGAACCGGCCGCCGCTGCCAGTCGGCGCCCTCTACTGGGACGAGCTGCAGGCGGCCTGGCAGGCGGTTTACCTCAACGAAGAGGAGCCGGGGCCGGCGCTGCAGACCGTCAAGGAGCGCGTGAACGAACGACTCCAGGGGTTCTGCCCGATCACGTCCGAGTAAGCTGATGCACGGTTGGGGGTGGGTGGCGATGCCGCCCACCCCTGTCTCGTTCATCAAGGGTAGAATGCCGCCGGCGCCGGAGATTGAGCTGGGGGTGATTTGTGGCTGAGTTGGCGACAGCGCGCGTCTACACGAAGCCGGGCTTCTTTGACCGCTTTCGCCTGACCAAGCGGGAACGACGCAACCTTGCCAAGGGGTTGCTCTTCATTAGCCAGGGCTTATGCGCCAGTGGGGAGTGGGCCAATGACGAGGGCGACGGTCTCCTCGGGACACTGGCTGGGCGTGCGCAACCAGGCGGCGACCCGATGCACGCCGGCGCGATGGAGGACACTCACCGCCGCATCCCGCCGCAGCGCCATCACCGTCGGCCCCTGCCCGACATGGATGCGACGGGTATCCTCGCCGAAGGTGACATCCTTGCGCCGACGCAACCGGTTCTCGATCGCCCAATGACCCCGTTTGAGCGCCAATAGCCGTGCCGGGTCGGCGCGTGCAGGGGCGAGACTGGTGCTGCCCATAATGGCGCGCGCGTGTCCTGACCGTGCTCGCGCCAGGACCGTTCCAGGCGAAAGACTTGCTGAAGCCCGGGCCACTCCAGGTCGGCGGTCAGGTCGGTGGAGGCGACCAGCTCCCGAGTCTCCAGAGCGCGGCCATGCCCGGTTTCGACGGTGTGAGCCACGCGCCGGTCCGCCAGCGGCCGCGCCGGGAAGTTCGCCGGCGGATCGCAGAGCAGCTGGATGTCGCCGAAGAGCGCCGGTAGGTTCTCCTTGACCAGCAGCACGTCCCCCCCCGCCTCCTGCACCTGCTGGCAGAGTTGGCGTTGGCCGCTCCCGCCTCGATCGGCTCATGCGCGAGGACCATGCCGTGATCGTGACAGCACGTGCTCAAGGCATGCACCGGACAGCCGGTCGTGGGGAATCGGAGCCGGCCCCGTTGAGCTTGGCCATCAATGGCCATCCCCTGCGGGTCCGCCTGGGCGGGCGGGGCCGCACGCGGGGCGAGGCATGGCCATCGAGCTGGCGAAAGAGGCGCTGCCGCGTCGACCGGCAGGGCGGCCGGGCGGTGGGGCAGCCGAGACCGGCCAAGACCGCGTCGCTCTGGCGCGCGCCCCACTCGGCGATCGCCAACACGGAGAGGTGGTTGGCCAAGATCGCCGCGACGGCCAGGGCGAGGATCACGGGGAGTGGGGAGATCACACGGGCTGCCCGGCGGGGATCCGGGACCGCGCCAAAGCCGGCGGCCAGGCTGGACGGTGAGACCGACAGGGGATGGCAGGGTCGCGTAGACTGCATGGCGGGCTCCCGTGGGGCGGCTGACCGCATTGACCACGTCCATCCTCCCAAAGGAGCCCGTTCTGCGCGACCACACTGGCGCATAAGCCCCATCCTGGTCCTGAGTATCTGTCTCCGCTAACTGGTCCGCGCAAATGCCACCCATGAATGGGAGGGTGACGTTGAACGGAGGGGGGCAGGTGCGGTTGCTGACGCGGAACCGTGCGCTGGCTGGGCAGTTGACGACGGCGGCGGTGCAACGCGCTCTGTCTCTGCGGCAGGTGCGGCGGGTAGCGGGATGGGTCGAGGGAGTGGTAGTGTGGGCCGACTTGGTAGATTGAGCACAGGCGCTTCCGCCTCGCGCCGCGCCGTTCGGTCCGTAAAAGCAGGAGCAGACAACAGCGTGACCTCCTCCGAACACCACCCGAACCTCCTCGTCATCATGTCCGACGAGCATGCGCCACAATTCAGCGCGACGTACGGGCATCCGCTCGTGCAAACCCCGCACCTTGATCGCCTCGCGGCCGAGGGCGTGGTCTTCGAGCACGCCTACTGCAACACGCCGCTCTGCGTCCCCTCGCGGATGTCGTTCGTGACCGGGCGCTACGTCCACCACATCGGCGCCTGGGACAACGCCGCGCCGTTGCCCGTCGACGCGGTCACCTGGCCGCATCTCCTGCGCGCGGCCGGCTACGACGTCGTCCTCGCCGGCAAGCAGCACTTCATCGGCCCGGACAAGCTCCATGGCTTCCGTGCCCAACTGGCGCGCGACCTCCACGCCGACCACGCCCACCCCATCTTCGCCTGGGCCGACGGGACGCCGCCCGCGCCCGTGCCCTGGCCGGGGCTCGCCCAGGCCGGACCGGGAACCACGGTCGCGATCGCGGTCGACGACGAGGCGGAGGCGGCGGCGCTGGCCTACCTGCACGACCCCGCGCGCCGTGAGGCGCCGTGGGCGCTCAACGTCTCCTTCATCGCCCCCCACTTCCCCCTGGTCGTGCCCCAGCGCTTCTGGGACCGCTACCCGCCGGAGGAGGTCGATCTGCCGGTCATCCCGCCCGGCCACCTCGAACAGCAGCACCCGGTCTATCAGCGCATCCAGCGCATGTTCGGCTTCGTCGACTTTCCCGAGGAGCTCGTGCGCCGCGGCCGCGCCGGCTACTACGGTCTGATCACCTACGTTGACGAGAAAATCGGCCGGCTACTCGACGCCCTGACGGAGACCGGTCAGCGCGAGCAGACGCTCGTCGTCTACGTCAGCGACCACGGCGAGATGAACGGTGAGCACGGGATGTGGCGCAAGTCCAACTTCTACGAGCACGCCGCGCGCATCCCGCTGGTGATGAGTTGGCCTGGGGACCTTCCCGACGGCCACCGGGTGCCTGAGGTCGTCTCGCTGGTGGACCTCGTCGCCACGCTGGTCGACGTGACCGGGGCGCCCCGCTTGACGCCGCTTGATGGCGACAGCCTGCTGCCATTGGCACGGGGCGAGGCGGTAGCTTGGAAAGATGAGGCGTTCGCCGAGTACCTGGCGCACGGGGTCGCCCGCCCGATGGCGATGCTGCGGCGCGGCCGCTATAAGCTGAATTACAGCCTCGATGATCCCCCGGAGCTCTATGACCTCCAGGACGATCCGGGTGAATTCCACGATCTTGCGGCCGACCGGGCCCACCGCGGTGTCCTGGAGCACCTGCGCGCCCGCCTCCTGGCCCACTGGGATCCGATCGACCTGGAGCGGCGCGTCCGGCAGAGCCAGCGGGAGCGCCTACTGATCCGGGCCGTGACGACCGGGGAAGACGTCGAGCTCGCTCGTCGCACGTGGGCCGAGGCCGGTGCCAGCCTTGGCCCGCCGGCGTGACTGGTGAGGCCGGCCGGGGAAAGGAGAAGCAACCGACGCATGAACGTGATCACGATCCTGTGCGATACCCTGCGGCGCGGCCATTGCGGTCCATACCACGGCGGGCGGCCGCTCGCCGAATTGGAGAATCTGTATAAGAAGATACCGCCAATTGACACATTT
>JBOGUE010000802.1:0-9327 GCA_050695955.1 Thermomicrobiales bacterium
GTCATGGCGCCTTCCCGCTGATCCTTGCCGGCAACTGCAACAGTAGCACCGGTATCCTGGCCGGTTTGGATGCGGCTGACCTCGGCGCCGTCTGGTTCGACGCCCACACCGACTTCAATACGCCCGAGCGCACGACGACCGGTTATCTGGAAGGGATGGCGCTGGCGATCGCCACCGGCCACGCCTGGCCGACTATGGCTCGCTCGATTCCGGGCTTCCGCCCAATCGCCGGGGAGCGCGTCTGCCTCGTCGGCGCACGCGACCTCGACGACGAGGAAGCGCGGCGGCTGGACGACCTCGGCGCCGTGGTGATTGGCCCGGATCACATCCACGAGCACGGAATCGAGATCGCGCTTCGCGGTCCGCTCGATGAGCTGCGCCCGCGAACACGGGAGGTCTTTTGCCACCTCGATCTCGACGTGCTCGACCCGTCGGAAGGCAAACCGCACGATTGGGCGCTGCCCAACGGCCTCAGCCTCGACCAAACCGTGCGGGCCATCGAGGTGGTCGGTGACCGTTTTCAGCTTCGCGCCGCCTCGGTCGCCGCCTACGATCCCGCCTGTGATGACAATGACCGCGTCGCCCGCGCCGCCCTCCGCATCCTCGGCGCGATGGCGCACGCCGCGCGGTCGTCCCTGGCAACTATGGACAGATAGTGGCTTGCCCACTTCTCCATTTGTGGGCAAGCTGGGCAAGCTGGGCAAGCTGGGCAAGCACGTCGACGTGGCTGGTTTGGACCGAGGCGGCGGGATCACCCTCCCGCCGCCTCAGCATGACGTTACTCGGTCGCGATCGCCTCGATCCACGGCCGGTGTTCGTCGTAGTGGCTGGCGGTGTTGCCGTCGAGTCGCCAGAGCATCGGGATACCCGACTCCTCGCCCGGTTCGTCCGGCAGGTAGTCGGAGTAGGTCAGCCGCAGATCGCCGTCGGAGAGCCCAGCCAGGGTGGCGAGCAACTCCTCGTGGACCGCGCGGCGCTCTGCCACCACTTCGGCGAGTGTTCGATCCTTGGTCCGCGCCTGGATGGCAGCATTGATCTCGTCCTCGGTGCCGTCGAGGTACGTCGACTCGTCTACCCCCAAACTGAGGTGGCGAGCGCGCCGTTGGAGGATCGCGATCATCGACGCCTCCCACGTCGTCAGGTGGCTGAGATGATCCTTCGCCGTCCAGCCGACGGCGTCGGTGCGCCCGGTGAGCTGTGCCTCGCTGAAGCGATCGATGGCCCGCTCCAACTCTGCCCAGGCCCGCTCGATGCGGTCGAGTAAGTCGGCCTTGTGCCGCGGCGCCGATGGTTGTTGTTCCTGCTGGTCCCGCTGGTCCTGCTGCATGGTGGTGTTCCTCTTTTACAACCCGTCCCCGCCAAAGACCGCCTGATGCGCGCACAGCGCCAAGTGCAATCGCAGCCGCACGTCGGCGTCGTCGAGGTTGACCCCTGTGATCTCCCGCACCCGATCAAGCCGGTAGAGCACGGTGTTGCGGTGGACGCTAAGGAGCGAAGCCGCTTCCTTCGGGCTGCACCGCGCCACGAAGAACGCCTCCAAGGTCCGGATCAGATCCCCCCCGTGCTGCTCGTCGTAGGCGAGGAGCAAGCCGAGCGACTCGTCGTGGAAGGCCCGCAGCTCCGGCAGCCCTTCGGCGGCGAAGATCAGGCGGTAGACACCCAGGTCGTCGAACGGCGTCACGTATCCCGGACCGTGCAGCCGCCGGCCCATCATCAGCGCCTGCCGCGCCTCCTGGTGCGACTGGCGGAATCCCTCGATGCCGCGTTGCACCCGCCCGACGCCCATCGAGACGGCCAACCCATCGCCGCCCCGGCCGGGCAGCCGCCGGGTGAGGTCGTCGAAGAGCGTCGCGGCGACGGTGCGCGCCTCGGCCATGTCCGCCACCGGCCATATGATCTCGGCGTTGTTGTGCCGCAGCCGCCAGAGGATGCGCGAGTCGCGCCGCGCCATCACCTCGTCCAACAAGGTCCAACGGCCGTCGCGTGCCCGCACCGGCCCGGTTTGGTCGAGCCGCGCCACAATCGCCACGTGCGGCGCGGTCAGGTCGTGGTTGAGTCGCGTCGCCTGTTGCAGCAGCGAAACCTCGCTGCGCAGGGCGCCGTCGAGCACCTCGTCGAGGACGTTCAACTCGATTTCGCGCCGCGCCGTCGCCGCGGCCTGCTCGCGCGCCAGCGCCATCGCGCAGGCCGCCGCGCCGCGCGAGGTAAGCACATTGTCCTCCGGCGTCTCTGTGCCACCGGCGAGGATCAGCGACAAACTCCCAAGCAAACCATCGCGCCCGATGATCGGCGCGACCACCCGGCGGCAGGCGCCGTCCAGCGGCAGCGTTGTGGTCGGCGGCTCGACCGGGCTGCTGGCCGCGGCGCTGCGCAGCCATCTCCCCAACTCGCCGCGCCCGCGTTCGAGCAAGGGCGCGACCGCCTCGCGCGGTGGCTGCTTTCCATCCGGCGCGTGGTAGGCGAGCAGCCGCCCGTCCCGGCTCTCGAGCGCCACCGGCCGTTTGACTAGGTCGGCCAGCGCCTGGACCATGGCCGGCAGGGGTTCGCCGGCGATGGCCAGTTCCATGAGCTTGCGGCCGACATCCTGCCCGCGCTTCTGCACCTCCCGCCGCCGGTCGGTCACCAATCGTGCCGCGCGCTGCTCCAACGCGCCCAGATCGGCATCCGCGGGCAGGTGCAGCAGTGGAACACCCGCCTCGTCGGCTGCCGCCCGCGCCCCCGCCGACACCCGCCCGACGTGCGCGATCGCGGCCACGCCAAACCCGACGAGCTGGCGCACCGCCGCTTCGAGCGTCAACCGCTCGTCGAGTAGCTCCAACACCTTCGCCGGCAACAGCACCAACTCGCCGCCGCTGGGATGTTCGAAGGCCGGCGGGCTCGGCCGCAGTCGCGTCGCCCACGTCACCTCGCGTCCCAACCCCGCCTGCCCGGCGACGACCTGCGTCCCGGCTGGCAATGCGAGTTGAATGACCTCTTGAACGGTGATCACGAGCTATCAGCTTTCAGCTATCAGCTATCAGCTTGCCGACGTAGGCGGTTAGCATGCGCTTGACCTCCACGACTTGCTCAGCCAGGCGTTCGTAATCGGATGGCTTGAGCAGTTCCAAATCGCGGGCGAGCAGGAATTGATACTCCAACTCACTCGCGGAGCCGATGGCGATGCGACAGAATCGGCCTAGTTCCGCTCCACCTCTTCCACATCCTTCGGCAATGTTCGTTGGCACTGACGACGCCGAGCGCCGAATCTGACTGGTAAGAACGAAGAGTTCCTCCCGCGGAAATGCCCGCGTGATCCGATAGGCATCAAGCGTCAATTGGTGCGCCTTCTCCCACGCCTTCACACTCCGAAAGTCCCTGGCCGCCGGAACCGCTGCCATTCCCGCCTCCCTCCTGCAAAGAGCTGAAAGCTGATAGCTCGTCGCTCGTCACGCGTCGCCGTACCGCGCCAATTCCCACGGGCTAACGTGACGGCGGTAGTCCTCCCATTCGGCTTTCTTCACCGTCAGGAGTTGGTCGAAGACGTAGTCGCCGAGGCTTGATTGGATGACGGGATCCTGCGTGAAGGGAGCCAGCGCCTCGCCCATCGTGCCCGGCAGCCGCGGGATGCCGAGGCGTTGCAGTTCCCCGTCGTCGTAGACCACAAAACTCTCGTCGAGCGGATCGGATGGCTCCTCGTTGTGCTTGATCCCGTCCAGCCCGCAGGCGAGCGCGACCGCGAACGCGAGATACGGGTTCGCCATTGCGTCTGGGCTGCGCAGCTCGATTGCCGCCTCTTCGCCTGGCGCCCACGAGGGTACCCGGATCAGGGACGCCTGGCTCACCCGCGCCCAGGTGGCGTGGCGGGGGGCGCGGTGGCCGGCGTTGAGCCGTTTGTAGGAGTTGACCGAAGGATTGGTGACAAGGCACATGCCTGGGGCGTGTGCGAGTTGCCCGCCGATCAGGCCGCGGGCGACCGTCGAAATGTCATCGTCGCCGCCGCGCAGTGCGTCGCCCCCGTCGGCATCGCGCGCCAGTTCCTGGAAGACGTGCATCCCCGAACCCGGCGCATCGGTAAAGGGCTTCGGCATAAAGGTGGCGCGGAGGCCGTGCCGCTGCGCCACCGACCGTACAACTTGACGTACGATGATGAGTTGATCGGCCATGCGGAGCGCGTCGGTAGCCGGCAGGTCGAGTTCCTCCTGCCCCGGCCCGGTCTCGTGATGAGCCCCTCCGACGCCGATGCCCATGCCTTGCAGCGTCGTCAGGATCTCGTCGCGGGTCGCCGCCACGCGGTCCTCACCGAGGTCGAAGTAGCCTGCACCGCCGCTTGGTCCCTGCGCCGCTAGGTCGGTGCTGAGTAGGTAAAACTCGATCTCGATCCCGACCCGGTAGTGGTATCCAGCGGCGCGGGCGGTCTCCAGGGTCCGCTCCAACACGGATCGCGGATCGCCGGCGAAGGGATTGCCGTCCCGGCGGAGCACCGAACAGCTCAACTGAGCCCGTCGCTCGCCCTGTTCCGCGTGGGGGAAGATCACGAGTGTCGAGGGATCCGGCATGAGGTACAGGTCCAATTCGACCTTGCGTAGGCCGGTCAGCGCCGAGCCGTCGAAGCGGTAGCCGTGGGCGAGCGTCGAGTGAAGCAGTTCCACCGGGATGGTCAGCGTTTTCGCGCCGCCCGTGATGTCGCTAAAGCGCAAGTCGACCAGGCGTACGCCCGCGTCCTTGGCTTGCGTCAGCGCCTTCTCCGCCGCTGCTCGCATCCTGTCGACCGTAGCCACCATCCACTCGCCGCCTTTCACGACCCGTTTTGGGCGCTGAATCCAAACCTGCAACTGCTGCCGCAAAGCTTACGCCCGCGCGCTGCTGGCGACAATCCACGGGCCAGCCGCGTCGTCGTCGGGGAGGGACCCGCGCCGCAACTCCGCTCCCCATCGAGCGAAGCGCGGTAAGTCGCGTTAGCGGCCACCATAACGTCAGTGACGCGGTCGCATCCGTGGGGTGAAACGGGCCGCTTGCGCGGCATGTCGCTCTGCGCGCGACGGGAGCGGAGTTGCGGCGCGGGTCCCTCCCCGACGAACGACGACGGCGGGGCGGTGCAGGATTGCAGCGCAATCGAGCGTTTTGCCCAACGCGCTTAGACGCCGCGCCCAAACGACGCGCCCTCAATTCTTGACCCAGCGTACCTACGCCCGCGTGCGAATCCTCCCTAGACTGAAGGTCGATACTCCTCGCGCCGCCGTGCCATGGCTGGGATTGGCGGCGCTCCCGGCAATGTCGCCGGAGCAGCGCCTTGTGCGGCACTCCGGCACTCCGGCACTCCGGAACTTCACGATTTAGGCAGCTATTCACGCGAACGGGAAGGGCCTTTTCGATGGCAGATCAGATGCACGCCACCGAGCGCCGCGCCGTGGCGCCGCTCTACGACCCGGCCTACGAGCACGACTCCTGCGGCGTCGGCCTCGTCGTCAACGTCGCCGGCACGCCCTCCCGCGAAATCGTCGACCTCGCCCTCGGCGGCTTGGTGAACCTGACCCACCGCGGCGGCGTCGGCGCCGACGAGCGGACGGGCGATGGCGCGGGCATCCAGACACAAGTCCCGCACGCCCTCTTCGCGCCCGATCTGGCGCGCATGGGTCACGGCGACGCCGCCCCCGGCGACTACGCCGTGGCGATGCTCTTCCTCCCTCAGGAGATGGAAAACGCCGTTCGCGGCCGCTCCCTCGTCGAGCGGGCGTTCGCCGAGTCTGGCCTGACGGTCATCGGATGGCGCGAAGTGCCGGTCGATCCGGCCGTCTTGGGCCGGATCGCGGCGCGGACGCAGCCGCGGATCGCGCAACTCTTGATCCGCAAGCCGGCCGAGCTTTCAGCGGAGGCGTTCGAGCGCGCGTTGATGCTCGCCCGCAAGACCGCCGAACGTGCCGCCGAGAGCTTGTCGTCCCGAGGAACCGAGGGATCGGAGAGAGGGACGGATGGGGTCGATGGCGTCTTCGTCGTCTCCTGCTCCGCGCGCACGGTCATCTATAAGGGCTTCTGCCTGCCGGAGGACCTCGCCGCCTTCTACGGCGACTTGCGCGACCCGGCGTACACCAGCGCCATCGCCCTCTTCCACCAGCGCTACTCGACGAACACCCTGCCGACCTGGGCGATGGCGCAGCCCTTCCGCTTCCTGGCCCACAACGGCGAGATCAACACCGTGCAGGGCAATCGCGGTTGGATGATGGCTCGCCGGCCCGATCTGCGTTATGCCGACGGCGTCGGCGGCGAGGCGCTCGATCCAGTCCTCAGCTTGACCGGCTCCGACTCCCTCAGCCTCGACAACACGCTCGAATTGCTCTACCACGGCGGCCGCACGCTGCCGCACGCCCTGATGATGCTGGTGCCGGAGCCGTGGGAACAGTTGCCAGAGATGCCGGCCGCGCGCCGCGCCTTCTACGATTTCCACGCCGGATTAATGGAGCAGTGGGACGGCCCGGCCGCGCTGGCGTTCAGTGACGGCGTTGTTGCCGGCGCCACGCTCGACCGCAACGGCCTGCGCCCGCTCCGCTACGCCATCACCGACGACGGTCTCCTCATCGCCGGCTCCGAGGCCGGCACCGTGGCGGTTGACCAATCCCGCATCGTCGAGAAGGGTCGCCTTGGCCCCGGCCAGATGATCGTCGTCGACACCGCCCGCGGTCTTGTCCTCCGCAACGACGCTATCAAAGCCGAAGTTGCCGCCCACGCCCCCTACGGCGAGTGGCTGGCCGCGCGCCGCGTCTCGCTCGAAGGCGACAGGCGACAGGCGACAGGCGACAGAGATGACGCTGACTCACTGGGCACTGGGCACTCGGCACCGGGCACTGACATTGCCGTCCAGCGCACCTTCGGCTACTCGGGTGAGGACGCGCGGCTGATCGTCAATCCGATGGCGGGGCAGGCGCAGGAACCGACCTGGTCGATGGGCGACGACGCGCCGTTGAACGTTCTCTCCGAACGGGCGCGCCCGCTGCCGGCCTTCTTCCGCCAGCGCTTCGCCCAAGTCACCAACCCGCCGATCGACTCCTTGCGCGAGAAGCGGATCATGGCGCTCGATGCCTATCTCGGCCCGCGCGCCAACGTCCTCGTCGAGGACCCGTCCGCCGCCGAGCTGCTGCACCTGCCCAGTCTCGTGCTCGATGCCGAGCACCTCGGTGAGATCGAACGCCTCAACACGGGTCGCTTGCAGGCGCGTTGCCTGTCAACCCTCTTCGAGGTCCCGGCGGATGAGGTGGATGGTTCGATCATCGAATCCGCCATCGACCGCGTCTTGACTGAAGCCGAGCATGCGGTCCGCGACGGCGTCTCCATCCTCGTCCTCTCTGACCGCGGCGTCGACGAAGCGCACGTGCCGCTGCCGATGCTCCTCGCCGTCGGCGCCATCCATCACGACCTGATCCGCAAGGGACTAAGGACCAGGGTCGACCTCGTCTGCGAGACGGGCGAGGTCTGGGACGTCCACCAACTCTGCTGTCTGGTGGGGTACGGCGCGGCGGCGGTCCATCCCTACCTAGCGCTCGACGCCGCCGGGGCGCTCGCCGGCACGCGTGGCCACGAAGACAAGACCCCGGCCGACCTCCAGCACAACTACCTGAAGATGCTCGAATACGGCTTCCTGAAGGTCATCTCGAAGATGGGCATCTCGACCGCGACGGGTTACCGCGGCGCTCAGATCTTCGAGGTGATCGGCCTCGCGCCGGACCTAATCGACCGCTACTTCACCGGCACCCCCTCCCGCCTCGGCGGCGTTGGCCTCACGGAAATCGGCGACGACATCCTGTCTCGGCACAACGAGGCGTGGAATCAACCGCTCGCCAAGTTGCCCGATCCCGGCTTCGTCCGCTTCCGCAAGGACGGCGAGGCGCACGTCTACAACCCGACCTCGGTCAAGGCGATCCAGAAGTTCGCCCAATCGAAAGATCCGGTCGACTACCAGGCCTACCGTGATCTGGTCAAGGGGCATCCGCTGACGGCCGTGCGCGACCTGATGGAGATCAAGCCGCTCGGCCCGGCCGTGCCGCTGGCCGAGGTCGAGCCGATCGCGGAGATCACCAGGCGATTCGTCGTCACCGCGATGTCGCTGGGCGCCCTCAGCCCAGAGGCGCACCGCACCCTCGCCATCGCCATGAACCGCCTTGGTGCCCGCAGCAACTCGGGCGAGGGTGGCGAGAACCCGGACTGGTACGACGAGCCGGGGCCGGACGTGCCGCACAACAAGGTGAAGCAGGTCGCCTCCGGCCGCTTCGGCGTCACCGCCCGCTACCTGGTGATGGCGACCGAGCTCGAGATCAAGATGGCGCAAGGCTCGAAACCGGGCGAGGGTGGCCAGATTCCCGGCCACAAGGTGACCGACTTCATCGCTCGCATGCGCCACGCCGTGCCCGGTCTGCCGCTGATCTCGCCACCGCCGCACCACGACATCTACTCCATCGAAGACCTGGCGCAACTGATCTACGACCTGCGTCAGTGCAACCCACGGGCGAAGATCGGCGTCAAGCTGGTGTCCGAGGCCGGCGTCGGCACGATCGCCGCCGGTGTGGCCAAAGCCCGCGCCGACTACATCCTGATTAGCGGCCATAACGGCGGCACCGGCGCCTCGCCGCTCGCCTCGATCAAGCACGCCGGCTGCCCCTGGGAACTCGGGTTGGCCGAGACGCAGCAGACGCTCGTGATGAACGGCCTGCGTTCGCGCGTGCGGCTGCGCACCGACGGCGGGATCAAGACGCCGGAGGACGTCGTCGTCGCGGCGATGCTCGGCGCGGAGGAGTACGGCTTCGGCACCTCGGTCCTCGTCGCCATCGGCTGCGACATGGCCCGCCAGTGCCACCTCAACAGCTGCCCGACCGGCATTGCCACCCAAAAAGAAGAACTGCGGAAGAAGTACACCGGCACCCCGGAGATGGTGATCGGCTACTTCACCCAGCTCGCCGAGGGCATTCGGGAGTACCTGGCGTCAATCGGCGCGCGTTCGCTCGACGAGCTCGTCGGCCGCTCCGACCTCCTCACCCAGAAGCAACTCGACGGTCGTGCCGGCACGCTCGACCTCTCCGCTTTCTTCGCCGCACCGGCCGCCGAGCATGAACGCAAGAAGTCGCTCGACGTCGTCGACCCGACGCCGACCCTCGACCAGCATATCCTCGAGATCGCCGGTCCCGCCATCCAAGAAGGGCGCTCGGTCAGCGTTAGCCTGCCGATCGCGACGCCGAACCGAACCGTCGGCGCGACCGTCGCCGGCGAGATCGCCCTGCATAAGCCGGACGGCCTCGCCGCGGGCGCCATTACCTGCCGCTTCACCGGTAGCGCCGGCCAAAGCTTCGGCGCTTTCGCCACGAC
>JBOGUE010000803.1:0-15924 GCA_050695955.1 Thermomicrobiales bacterium
TACCCACATCTTGGGCCGGACGACGATTCGCAGCGATGTGCGGCTCGTGATCGCCCGCCCGCCCGTCACAACGGCCCGCGCCATGCGTGTTCCAGGCGCGGTGGCGGCGGCCAATTCGGCAGAATCCGCCGGAGAAAAGTTGTGGGTAAAGGTGAGGCCTGCAGCCCCGGTCCGTCGTCGTCAGGCGCGGACCGCGCCTGTATTCCCAGTCTTCTTTTCGTCGTGCGAACCCCTCGCCGCCTCCCGCCGCGCCGTCTCGCCGCCTCCGGAACTGCATGGGAACAGCATGGGAACAGACGCATCGTAGGGTGACGCCAGGTGGTTGATGGTGACCAGCCGGCGGTTTGAAATCTGAGAGGAGACCCGCGATGCCCAAGTTCGTGATCGAGCGGAACGTGCCCGGCGCGGGCGCAATGACACCCCAACAGTTGCACGACATCGCCGCCAAGTCGAACGGCGTGCTGCACGACATGCAGCGGAACGGCACGCCCGTGCAATGGGACCACAGCTACGTGAGCGGAGAGGTTCTGCATTGCGTCTACGTCGCGCCTGACGAAGCGACGATCCGCGAGCACGCCCGGTGCGGCGGCTTCCCGGTCGAGCAGATCTTCGAAGTGCGGACCATGATCGGTCCGACGACGGGGGAGTAGCGGCGGCGTTCGGCGTTCGGCGTTCGGCGCTGAAGCCGCCGCGCTGTCCGCACGAACCCGGCAACATACGCGTGAAGAGAGGAGTCGGTCATGCAACGACGGAGAGCACTCATCTCGGTGATCGGTCTGGTTCTGGGAGCCATGTTCGCGTTTGGCCCGGCGATGACCCACGCCCAAGACGGCACGCCCGCGGCTGATCCGTTGGCCGGCGTCACGATTGAGACATTGAGCAGCGGCGCGGTGGCCGAGCCGGCCGACCATACCCTGCTGCTGATGCGGATGACGTTGGCGCCGGGGGCGGCGATCCCGCCGCATCGTCACCCAGGGCCGGTGGCGGTGACGATTGATTCCGGCACGTTCGGCACCAGGTTCGTCGAGGGCGAGGGCCAATTGACCCGCGCGGCCGTGGAGGGCACGCCGGCGGCGACCGAAGCGATGACCGCCGGCAACGAGTACGTGTTGAATCCGGGTGACTCGTTCTTCTACCAGGGCGCGGCGCACACGATGGAGAACGCCGGCGACGAACCGGTCGTCCTCCTCATTTCGGCGCTCTTCGCCGACGGGCAGCCGGGGTTCATGTTCATGGACATGAGTGGGACGCCGACGCCGTAGCGAGGGGTTAGGAGTGAGGAGCTAGGGGTCAGGGACGACGAATCGTGCTCCCCCAGATCCCTGACTCCTGACTCCTGACTCCAGACCCGGCGCAAAGGAGACATAATGGATACGCGACATTTTGACGACATGGCGAGGCGGCTGGCCCGGAGAGGCACCCGACGCCAGGCGCTGAAGGTCCTGATTGGTGGTGGACTTGTCGGGCTTGGCGGACGGCGGATCGCGACGGCCGCGCCTGTCACCAGGGAGGTTGCCGTCGACGAGTTCTCGTCGGAGCGGATTACCGGCAAGCTCGCGGCCGGACCGAATGGCCTCCAGTTCACAGCCTGGGTCGATCAGATGCCATGCGTGACCGCGACGACGCTCGACGGGCGGCAACTGCTTTCGATCAAGCGGGACGGCGGCGATATCGTCACCGAGGTGGGCGATGGGTTCACGGCTCGGCTGGCGATGGCGGAGGCGCGGGCCGCCCGGGCGATGGACGATCCCACGGCGACGGTTGAGCACGTCCGCGCGGCGACCGCTTTTCAGGGAGACCCGGCCGCCGTGGCCGCGGTCCGCCATGCCACGGAATACGCGCTCCTGCCCGGCCTCTCCTATGCGGTCGGCATGACCGGCGCCACGGGCAAAGCGTATTTGCCAAGCTTGGGTCTGCACGCGCTCGGTCTCGCGGCCGCGACAGACGTGCAGATCGACCCCCGCACAACGGAAGCCTCCTACCTGATCCGATCGTCGAACCAGGTGGTGGACGCGCGCACGCCGGTGCCCGAAGTTGAGGGTGGTCAGGCGCCGGGGGTTGCTGAGCGGAAGAAACCGGTCATCATCGATCCGGCGCTTGAACAGCACATCGCGGCCAACCAAGTCTTTCAGCCCGATCCCTGCGTCGGCGAGTTTGGTCAAAGTGTTCCGTGCGTGACGAATTGCCTGGGCTATCCCAACGAGGCGCAGGATTGCTTCGGGATGTGCGGGCCGGGTTGCAGCGAATGCTGGGAGTGGGTCTGTGGAGATTGCTGCTTCCACCAGTTCTGCGCGGACCACGACGCGCAGATGCGGGCATGTGAAAGCACCGGCGATCCGTACTCGTGTTTTGCGGCATATGTTCCCGCCAACTATGCCTGGGAAGGCTGCGACGGCGAGCTGTTCTAGCGTGAACGATGTCAAGGAGGGTTCCATGCACCGGCACGATCCGCACTGAGGGAGGGCGCCGCCTCTTCGCCAGCCGCGACGTCACTCCCGCCACCACTGGCCGAAGATGCGGCCGAGGAGGAGGACGATGATGTGGGCGATGAACGCGCCGGCGATGTAGCCGCCGATCAGGTGGAAGAGCCCGGCCGGGCTGAGGCCCTCGCCGCTCCATGAGAGGGCGAAGAACCCGACGATGGCGCCGAAGATCACCGACGCGCCGAGCGGGCCGCAGCCGGCCCCGAAGCGGAATCCACCTGGTGTCATGGCCATGCTGGGATGGCGTCCATCACGCGATGCGCTCTTCCGTGCGGGGGTCGAAGAACGCGGCCCGGCGGAAGCCGAAGTGGAAGTCGAGGGTGTTGTCGGGTTGGACGATCATGTGTGGGTCGACCCGGCCGGTGTACGTGCGACCGCCAAGGTCGAAGTAAAGCAGCGCTTCGGACCCGAGATATTCGACGACCTTTACCGCCGCCCGGAAGTGGGCAGGCGGTCCCTCCACGCCGTTCGGACCGACGTGGAGATCCTCAGGGCGGACGCCAAGCGCGACGGGCTGGCCGACGAAGGCGGCATAGTGCGCGCCGATCTCCGATGGCAGATCGACGGCGAAGCCGTCGCCGACGAGCTTCAAGCCGTCGGCCTGCTCCAAGCGACCGTGCATGATGTTCATCGGCGGCGACCCGATGAAGCCCGCGACGAAAAGGTTGGCCGGCTGATCGTAGAGGGTGCGCGGATTGGCCACCTGCTGGACGACCCCCTTATTCATGACCACGATCTTTTGGCCCAGTGTCATCGCTTCCACCTGGTCGTGGGTGACGTAGACCATGGTCGCGCCCAGGCGCTTGTGCAGCTCGGCGAGCTCGACGCGCATCGCGACCCGAAGCTGGGCGTCGAGATTGGAGAGCGGCTCGTCGAAGAGAAAGACTTTGGGGGAGCGGACGATGCACCGGCCGAGCGCGACCCGCTGCCGCTGACCGCCAGAGAGCTCGCGCGGCCGGCGGTCGAGCATCGCGCTAATGCCGAGCATCTCCGCGGTGGAGCGGACCTTGGTGTCGACCTCTTTCTTGGGGACACCGAGATTCACGAGTCCGAAGCTCATGTTCTTGTAGACGCTCATGTGGGGATAGAGCGCGTAGTCCTGAAAGACCATCGCGATGTCGCGCTCCTTCGGGTGCAGCTTGTTGACGACCCGGTCCCCGATGGAGATTGTGCCCGAGGTCTGCTTTTCCAGCCCGGCGATCATGCGCAGGGTCGTCGTCTTGCCGCAGCCCGAGGGGCCGACGAGGACGAGGAAGCGCCCGTCCTCGATATCGAGGGTCGCATCGTCGACCGCCTTCACTTCGCCCCGCATGCGGTCCTGAAAGACCTTGGTCACGTTATTGAGCTGGACGTCTGCCATTGCACTTCTCCACGGGCGGAAGGCGGAAGGCGGAAGGCGGCTACCCCGTCGTCTCGTTCCGTCTTCCGCCTCAGCCCTTGAGGGCGCCGATCGTCAGGCCGCGCAGGAGGTAGCGTTGGAGGAGGAGGAAGATGATGATCACCGGGATGGCGGAGATGCTGGCGCCCGCCATCAAGGGGCCGTAGTCGATGGAGTTCTCGTAGCGGTATTGGGCCAGGCCGACGGAGAGGTTGCGCATGTCTGATGAGTTCGTGAAGAGCAGCCACCAAAAGAAGCTGTTCCACTCATAGATGAAGGTGAAGATGGCGACGACGGCGAGTCCGGGCTTGGCCAGTGGCAGGATGATTCTCCAGAAAATGCCGAACTCGGAGCAGGCGTCGATGCGGGCGCTGTCGATCAAGGTTGAGGGGAGCGTCTGCATGAACTGTTTAAGGAGGAACATGTTCCAGACGCTGCCGAGGCCGGGGATGATGAGGACCCAGTAGGTGTTGATCAGGTTGAGGTCGGAGATGAGCATGAAGAGGGGAACCCAGACGACGACGAAGGGGACCATGATCAGCGAGAGGAGCAGCCAAAAGATTTGACGGCCGCCGGGAAAGCGCAGCTTGGCGAAGGCGTAGGCGGCCATCGAGTTGACGATCAAGTTACCGATGGTGACGACCACGGCGACGAGCGCGGTGTTGAAGATCCAGCGCGGCAGGTCGGACTCCTGGAAGATCGTGCGGTAATGATCGAGGCTGATCGGGTTGGGGATCCATTGGGGTGGCAGGCTCAGCATCGAGGTCGAGGACTTGACCGAGGTGGTGAGCATCCAATAGATCGGCAGGAGGGCAATACCGGCCCAGGCGACCAGAACCGCGTAGACCAGCACCCTGGCGCCGATGTGCAGGGTGCGGCTCGTTGGCAGCCATGACGCCCGCGCGCGCGGGCGGGCCGATTCGAGATCGGCGGCGCCAGCGGCTAATCGCTTCTCGTGGGTGATTCGCACGACCGCGTTCCTCCTGGCTGTACTCCGGCTCCTAACGCCTAACGCCTCCGTCAGTACTCGACGTCGGTCGACATCATTCTGAATTGGAAGAGTGAGAGGATGACGATCACCGCGGCGAGGAGGAACGCCTGAGCCGACGCCAACCCGAATTGGTAGCGCGTGAAGGCGGTGAGGTAGATCTGATAGACCGCCGTAATCGTCCCGAAGTTCGGTCCGCCCTGGGTGAGCAGATAGATGAACTCGAAGACCTGGAACGAGGCGATGGTGCCGGTGACGAGGACGAAGAGGGTCGTCGGCTTGAGCAGCGGCCAGGTGATGCGCCGGAACTTCGTCCAGGCTGACGCGGCGTCGATGTCAGCCGCCTCGTAGAGTGACTTGGGGATATTCCCCATCGCCGCCAGGTAGAGGATGACGCCGCCGCCGTGGCCGCCGAGGATGGGGATGAGCATCAGGGACCAGAGGCCGTGGGAAACGCCGAGGGTCGTGTTCGGGTCTTTGATCCAGAACTGATTCTCGGCGCCGAAGACCCCGACGAAATAGTTCAGCAATCCGGCGATGGGATCGAACATCCAGTACCAGACCAGCGCGACCATGATCCCGCCGATGTGGGCGGGCAGGTAGTAGGCGGTCTTGAAGAAGTTCTGGGCCTTGGTGTTGAGCGGGAAGATCAACCAGGCGAGCGCCAACGAGATGGCGATGCCGGTGGCGACAGTGACACTGGCATAGACCGCGGTGTTCACCATCGCGCGCCGCCAGACCGAATCGGAGAGGGTGTCACGGAAGTTCTTCAGCCCGACCCATTCCGCTTCTTTGTCGCGCCCGATTCCGACCTCCTGGAAGGCGATGAGGAACGAGCGAGCGAGCGGGTAGAGCAGAAAGAGGCCGACGAGCAGGACGAGCGGCGCAATGAAGATATAAGCCCACAGGTAGTCGCGCCGGAAGTCGTTGAGCCGTTCGAGCTTGCCTGGCCGCGCGGCCTCCGCGGGGGCCTTCGCCGTTAGGGTTTGCTGGGCCATCGTTTCCCCCATCCGTCGGGTGTGGGTCTTTGCTGCATCGTCACACCGTCGTCGTAGGGGAGGGACCTGTGCCGGACTCCGCTCCCCGTCGGCAGCAGGCCGACAAGCCGCTTTAGCGGCCGTTTTGTCCTCATTGACGCGGCCGCATGCGTGTGGTTGACCGGGCCGCTGACGCGGCGTGTCGATCCGCGCGCGACGGGAGCCTATGCCCGCGGGCATGGGAGGGCACAGGTCCCTCCCCTACGAACGACGAACGGCGAACGGCGAATGACGAATCGCCAAACGGCGGCTACTCCTCCGCCATGATGCGCTCGACGTCGGAGACGATGCGCTCGAAGGCGTCTTCGGGCGACATGGCGCCGAGCATCATCGCTTCGTAGCTGGGGAAGAGCCCTTCTTGCTGCGCCTTGGTCACCTTCGGGTTCAGTTCGGCCGGGAGGGTGCGCGGCGCGATGCCAGCCCGGTCGAAGTATTCGCTGAAGAAGACGAGGTTGGGGTCGGCCATGTCGAGGATGCCGTTCTCCTGGCAGAAGTCGATGCCGCTCTGGCGAGCCGGCACTTCATAGAGGTCCGCCGACCACATGCAGGTCGCTTCGGCCGAGGTCATGTGCTTGGCGAAGTCGACGGCGGCTTGATAGAAGGCCGGCCCTTGGTCATCGTCACCCTTGAAGGCGATGTGGCCCGGAACGGACGTAGATGTGCCTTCCTTCTCGCCGTCGAGATGGGGGAAGGGGAGCAAGATGGAGGTGAGGCAGGCGCCTTCTTCCTCGCCGGCTTCGATTTGGGCGCAGCGGTTGGTCTCTTGCGGCACGGTGTAGGGGCCGGAGCGGGCGATGAGGACCGCTTGCCACGCGCGCCAGATCTCGACGCGGCGATCGGACTGGAGGGCAGGCGTTTCGGGTGGGGAGACCGCCAGCTCGGTGTGGTAGCTGAGGACGCGCTTCAGGTTCTCCAGCGCGCGGGGGTCGTTATAGAGGAATGTGCCTTGCTCGTCGAAGGCATAGGGCATGCCGGAGTTCGCGTTCCAGAGCTGCCACATCTCGGGCATGCCGGTGTTGGCCCAGGTGCCGCTATGGATCAGGCCCCACTGCTTGCCATCGCGGCCCTCTTCCTTCGTGAGTTGCTGGACGACCTCGGCGAACTCGTCGAAGGTCCAGCCGTTTTGCTGGATTGCTTGCCAGTCGATCTCGGCTTCTTCCAGCAACTCTTGGTTGCCGGAGACGTTCCACATCTGTTTCCAGATCGGGAAGCCCATCAGCTTGCCGTCGTAGGTGTAATACTGAAGGGTGTCCCCGAAGTCCGCCTTCTCTTCCTCGGTGAGGTACTCGTCGACGGGCATCATGTAGCCGGTGTCGATCCAGGTTGGGTTGAAGTAAGCGAACATGGTGTCCGGCGGCTCGCCGGCGGCGAGTTGCACCGTCACCTTCTGCGAACCTTCCTCCCAGGTCAACTCCTCATACTTGATCTCGACGTTGGGGTTGGCTTCGCGGAAGGTGTCGATAAAGTGTTGGAGGTTCGTTTCGTAGTTGTCACCCTGGAACCAGGTCCAGAAGGTGAGGGAAATGTTGTCCTGGGCCGCGGTTGTCGCGTGCGAGCCGTAGGACGCCATCAGGCCGGCAATCGTGGGGATCGAGAGGCGGAGGGCGACTCCGCGTTTGATCAAGGCACGCCGTGAGACTCGACCATACAGCGCATCCGCTCGAAGGATCTTGGCAGCATCGTTGCTGATCATCGCGCGCTCCTTTCTCACAGCTTTCGGCTCACCGTGCGCCGTACACCTACGGGCAGGGGAGGGTCAGACGTCAGTCAGCGCGTCAGGTAAACCCCATGGCTGCCTCCTGGTGTCGGAACGATCCGATCTGGTGCGAGCATCCCACAGACCCGCAAGATTCCTGCCGAGACAGGATCGTGTGCATCGGGCCTATCCGATCGCCTTGATCGCGGCGAGGTCGTCGTCGGAGAGGCCGAAGTACTCGAAGATGGTGATGCCCCGCGCGCCCTGATCAAGGACGCGGTCGATCTGCTCGACGAGCATCGGCGTGGTCATGGCCTTACGATGCCAGAGCCCTTCCCAAAGAGGGACCGAGCTATCGAGCGCGTGACGGTGGTTGCGGGCGCGCTTGGCAGCAATGTCGGCGCTCATGGTGTAGTTCATCGGCATCATGACGTCGACGAGTCCTCGCCGGCCCCAGTCCTCCCAGTCCTGGCCGATTTCCCAGACGCAGTTCGGATAGTCGGGGAAGACGGCGGCGGTGACCTGCTTGCCGGCCTGATTTGCCCGTTCGCGCAATTGCTCCACGAAACGGGTGATCTGGGCGACGCGCCAATCGACCCAATCCCCCCAGTGGCGGTGCGCCTCGTCGATCGCGACCGGATCGACGTCGAACTGCCGCTGGAATTCCTCCCGGCAGTAGGCGCAGTAGCAGGTGGGGAAGCCGTTGCGGGGGTGGCTGTAGCGGATGTAGTCGAGGTGAACGGCGGTGAGGTCGTAGTTTTCGAGGAGCTCCTGGTAGAGCGCCATCTCGTAGTCCTGCACCTCCGGGCGGGAGGAGCAAGCCCAGCGAATGTTGTGGGGCGGAGCGACCGCCTCTCGGTTCTGGGGGTCACGGGCGATGTACTCCGGGTGCTGCTCGATCAGATTTGAGCCGTTGCCTTCGGGGAAGACGCAGCACCAAGCGTGAACCTGGAGACCGACGCGCTTGGCCTCGTCGCAGAGTGTGGCGAGGGGATCCCAGGTGGCGAACTCGGGCCGGACCTTGGCGACGCGACTCTGAAAGTCGGCGTATCCGTCCGGGTTTTTGATGCAGGGGATGACCGCGTCGAAGCCAGCCTCGGCAAGGCGCCGGGCAACGGCGCGGACCGCGTTGGGTCCGTCGTGCGGGAGATGATGAATCCAGGTCGCCTCACCGATGTTGGCCATGACTCGCTGTCTCCTCCAGACGCGTGATCATTTGCCGCTGGCGATGGATCGTATGCGCTAAGGCAATCCGGCATCGCCGGCGCCAGCGGCAGGAAGCGGTTTATTGGGCGTGGGCGATTGAGCCGCCGAAGTAGTCATCGCCGCCGACGGCGTAGCGAACCGCCTTGTCGTCGTGCGCCTGCCACGGACGGACGACGTGCGGTGGCGTGCGCTCCCATGGGCTGTCGCCGGCCAGGCCGAACGCGATCCCCAATGGCGCCGGGCCGAGGTCGTTCAACCGCCCGTTGAACTTGTGCGACCCCCAGCGCGACCCGGTGGCCAGGAGGTCGAAGGCAGCGAAGGCTCCGCGTTCGTCGTCCCAGGTCGCTTCGCCTTGCAAGACGCAGTCGTAGCCGCTGGGGAGGCTGAAGAATTCGTCGCTGCGAAACCGCGTGAACTCCACGTGCCAGGAGAGCCGCGCCGCGCCGGAGAACCGGAGCTGAATACGGCGCCCATCGACCGCCACGATTTCGGACGAGAGCTCCGCTCGCTCGATCGCGTTCTCGGGCCAGATGAATGGCTCGCCGCGGACGATGTCCCGCAGGTGGAACCGCGCCAGCCGGCGGACTACCGGCCATGGCGCGTGCGTCCGGGCGCCGACTGCGCGCGGCGCCGGCACCATTGCCCTCACCTCAGATGAGGTGATCCAGGCAAAGTCATAGTTCCAGGCGCGCTGGTATCTGGGATCACCGTCCGGCGGCTCGACGTCGCGCGGCAGGTCGCGGGCGGCGACATGGAGGACCTGGACGTCGGCCGGGAAGCTGTCATGCCTTGGCGCCGCGTCACCCGCCGTTGCCGGCTCCCGCGTTCGGTCGCTGTGCAACGCCTCCCAGCGAGCCAGCCCCTCCCGCATCATCCGCTCCATCTCGCGCGGATCGAGGCTGTTGCAGGAGGCAAGGAAGGCGCCGTCGGGGGCGAAGCAATAACTTCCCTGGTGGCTGACTAACTCGCCCGGCTGATCGGCCATCCGTTGGGCGACGTGGCCCTGATGCGCGACGCCGCGGAAGAACCTCCCCTTAGCGTCGTCTTGCACCTGCATGCCGGAGACGTTTTCCGCCACCGGGATGAAGCGCTCGCTGGCGAGTTGAATGATCGTGGGATCGCTGAAGACCAGTGCACGGCCGGTCACGCCGTTGTTTCAGGTACAGCCGAGGGGATTGCCGTTCATAGTCCAGAGGAAGACGGGCTTGTTCTGCTCGGCCGCGATGTGGCAGGCAGCGAAGATGTCTTGCTGCCAGGGGATTGCCTGCCAGCGCAGGTCCTCGGCCTTCGGTCGGATGAATGCAAGGAGCTCACGAAAGCGTCCCGCATCAACCACTGTCCTGGCGTCGGCATTCGCTGGATGGGAACCCATGACCCGTATCCTCTCTACAACCGCCCGTCACGATGCGGCGCGGCCGCACTGAAGACTGACTTCGCGCTCGCGGCACTCTATCACCAGCCCTGAATGGTCGCAAATTGTGCATAACCAACCAACACACGCTCGATCCCATGCTCGTCGGGGCCGCATTCGATAGCAGTTGCTCCAAATGGTACGTGGCGCCGGCTTCGTTGGGGTCAGCGCGGGGTCTTTTAGCCCCGCGCGACGCATGCAACCATCGTCATCGGTGGAGCAGATGTCTTCGTTAGGCATCCAGCCCTGATTCGAGGTCTTCGCAGATGAGGCACCAGGGGCGGTTGAGGGCGCGGGTCATGACGAGGGTGACGCGGCGGGAGCCGGTGAGCTTGAGGCGGCGATGGATGGCGTCGACGTCGCCGGGGAGGCCGCGGCGGCGGATATCGACGGCGCCGACGTCGAGTTGCTGGAGGCGCTTGACGATCTGCTTCTGGCGCCAGGGGATCGACTCGACGACGCGCAGCGCACGGCCGAAGGGCGAGTGGAGGGGTGAATCGGCCGAGAGGAAGGCGATCGGCTCGTCGATCTTCCAGGCGGCGAGGGCACGGGCCACCTCCTCGACAAGGCCGGCGCGGGTGACGGCCGGGTTCGGGTCGAGGAGGTAGGCGCCGGGCATATGGACCGGGACGGGCGGGCCGGGGGTTGCGACCAAGGTCTCGCCGGCCGGGAGGATGGTGGCGCGACGCGGGGTGGTCGCCATCGCGGGGGACCAAAGGAGCGCTTCCTTCAGGTCGCGGCCGTCGGCGACGAACTCGATCTCCCAGCCGGCCGGGACGAGGTCGTGGGGCAGGCCAGGCGCGGCTTTGACGCCGACGAACGGCACGCGGTCGATCAGGCCAAAGCACCAATCGAGCGGAGGTTCGCTCTGGCTGGGGCCGAGCCGGCGGTCGCTGGAGCGGCGGGCGGGGTCGATGAAGAGGGCGTCGATGCCGTCGAGCGAGACGTCGCGGACATCGCTTTCGACGGTGGTGACGATGGTGGCGGCGTTGTAGACAGCGGCGTTGAGGCGAGCCATCCGCAGGTGGACGGGATCACGGTCGACGGCGAGCGCCGCGCGACCAGCGGCGAGGGCGATCAGATCGCCGCCGATGCCGGCGCAGAGATCGGCGATGCGGTGGGAATCGGCGTAGCGGCGGGCGCGGTGGCGGGCGGTCAGCTCGGAGGAAGCCTGCTCGAGCCCTGGCCGGGTGAAGTACATCTCCATGGCGCGGCTGAAC
Organism: Thermomicrobiales bacterium; assembly: GCA_050695955.1. Classification (GTDB taxonomy): domain Bacteria; phylum Chloroflexota; class Chloroflexia; order Thermomicrobiales; family UBA6265; genus JBOGUF01. Next base: position 11,420 of record JBOGUE010000803.1, read on the forward strand.
TTCGCCTGTCCGCGGACGCGCAGCTCGTGTTGCCAGAAGGCGGCGGCGACCAGCTCCGCCGGGTAGTCGCGTCGTAGGGCCGTCGCGAGGCGCAGTTCTTCCGCGGGCGTCGGCCGCATCTGCCGGAGACGGGCCATCAATTCCTGTCCTGCGGTTGAAAGGAGCAAATCCAGGCGCCCCATGCTGTCAGTCATGACGATAGGATGCCACGTTCTTGCCTAACGCCTAACGCCTAACGGCTCAGATCAGACCGCGGCGGACGGCGATGGTGGCGGCGGCAGTGCGGTTGACGGCGCCGAGTTTCTCCAGGATGGCGGCGACGTGCTTGGAGGCCGTGCGGTGGGAGATGAAGAGGGCGCCGGCGATCTCGTTGTCGGAACGGCCTTCGACGAGCAGGAGCAGCACGTCGCGCTCGCGGGGGGTGAGGCCGGCGTTGCCGGCGGGCGGCACGAGGTCCAGGATGGGCAGCGCGGGAGTGGGCGCGGCTTGAGAAGCCGGTTCGAGGAGGGTGATCACGCGGGCGACCGCGTCCGCCAGGGAGATCCCCCGGCCCGCCATCCAGGCAGCGGCGAAGGCCGCATCGCCCAGACGCGCGCCGGCGGCTTCCGCCGCGCGATCGTATCGTTCCCGCTCCGGCAGTTCGAAGGTGTATCCGAGGACCTGACCGGCCGCCTCGGCGGCGCCCAGGAGCGACGCGGCATCAGCTGCTTGGTCGCGCGCCACGAGGAGACAGGCGACGCGAGCCAAAGAGTCGACGGTCCCTTCTATCGAACCGACCCGAAGCTGCCAGGCGAGGCATTCGCGGAGGAGACGTGCAGCGCGATCGTGGTCGCCGTGATCGCCGGTGATGAGGGCGAGGTCGCTGAGGGTGATAGCGACGCCCCACGCATCGTCCAGTTCGCGGTAGCGATGCAGTGTGTCTTCGAGGAGCGCGATTGCCTGTTCCGGATAGCCCTGCCAGTAGGCGAGGATGCCGAGGTTGCAGCAGGCGAGGGCGACCCAGGTCGGCGCGTTCAACTGCTCGAAGAGGGCGAGCGCCTCATCGAAGAGGGCAACCGCGCGTTCGTATTCGCCCTGGCCGCGGGCGAGCGCGCCGAGGAGATTGAGGCCAACAGCAGTGTCGCGGTCGTCGTCTCGCTCGCGGTAGAGCGCTAGGGCTGATTCGGCGAACGCGAGTGCGCGTGCTGGCTCGCCGCGGGTGCGGGCGAGCGAGGCCGCGGCATGGAGCGCCCGCGCCCGGAGGGCAGGCGACGTCTCCGCTTGGCGTTCTGCCGCCAGCGCTCGTTCCAGCCATTGCAACCCCTCGATGCGGTGGCTGCGAAGAGACCAGAAGGGCGCGAGGGCGGTGGCCAAGCGGAGGAGGGTTGGCGTCTCGTCGCGCTGGTCCAGCCAGGCTAGGGCCGCGCCTAAGTTGCCGTACTCGCGCTCCAGGCGATCGAAGACTTCGGGGTGGACGGTTTCCAGCATGGGGAAGGTGACGGCGTGCTCGGCCAGCTCCAGACACCACGCCGCGTGCCGGTCGCGTACTTCGTCGGCCTCACCACTCGCCGCCAGCCGCTCCAGGGCGTACTCCCGAATCGTCTCTAGGAGGCTGAACCGCGGTTCGTCCCCCTCCCCGTCCCCCTGGCGCACCAGGCTTTTGTCGACGAGGGAAGCGAGGCTGTCGAGGAGCGAGTGCCCAAGCCTGTCCCGATCGGAGAGAGGGATGCCGAGTGCCCAGTCGGTTGGCGCGGGCTGTTGCTGCAGTCGCGCGCTGTCTGCCTGGCTAGGGGCGGTCTTGGCTTGAGGCTGGGCACTGGGCACTGGATTCTGGGTACTGACGACGGCTTCGGCGGCGCTGAGCAAAAAGCCGCCGCTGAAGACCGCCACCCGGCGGAAGAGCGCCCGTTCCTCATCCGTCAATAGGTCGTGGCTCCAGGCGACCGCGGCGTGCATGGTTTGAAGGCGAGTGGGTTGGTCGCGGCCACCGCCGGTGAGGAGCGGGAGGCGTTGTTCAAGCCGGGAGAGGAGCGCGGCGAGCGGTAGGACCTTCGTGCGGGCGGCGGCGAGCTCGATGGCGAGCGGCAAGTCGTCGAGGCGGGCACAGATGGCATCGACAAGCGGTTGGTTGGCCGGCGTGAGGGCGAAACGGGCGTCGACCGCGTGGGCGCGCTCGGCGAAGAGGTGGATCGCCGCGGGTCGGGCCAGAGGCGGCACGTGGAGGGTGCGCTCGCCGGAAAGGCGGAGCGGCTCCCGGCTGGTCACCAGCGCCCGGAGGTGTGGGCAGGCGGTGAGCAGTTCGGCAAGGATGGGCGCGGCGGCGATGACCTGCTCGACGTTGTCGATCACGAGCAATGCGTGTTTGTGGCGCAGGGCGGCCATCAGGCGGGCGATCAACGGCTGGTCGCGGCCCTCACGCACGCCGAGGACGCGGGCGATGGTGGCGGCGACGAGATCCGGATCGCGCAGCGCGGCCAACGGGACGAAGGCGACGCCGTTGGCGACGTCGGGTTCGAGTTCGGCTGCAACTTGAATGGCAAGTCGCGTCTTGCCGACGCCACCGGGACCGGTCAGCGTCAGCAACCGGGTATCTCCACCCAGGAGCGCCGTCGCCACGGCGACCTCGTCCGCCCGCCCAAGCAGCGCCGTGAGCGGGGTCGGTAGCTGGGCGTCGACGAACCACTCCTCGTGGGGGAGGGTGGTGAGTTTGCTCGCTCTTGGCCGTGGCATGGCGGGGGACGGCTCGGTCGACATGCTGGCGTCCTGACGGGTGTTCGGCGCGACGAGTTCGGCGTAGTGTAGTGATTTCAACGATACCGCACGGGTGGTGGTTTTCGGTAAGGGAGTGGCGAGACAGGCTAGCGCGGTGTTGGTTGTCCAGGTTGTCCGGCTTGTCCACGTGGACGAGCAGCAGCAATCGAAACGTTGGGAACAGCGGGCGCCGCCCTGGACTGCAGTCCGGGCTTAGTGACGGAAGTCGGATGCATCCGACTGCTTGCGGACCGGGTGTGCCAACGGGCAATGAGCAGCGGTTGGCGCGGGAGTTTGCGGCGCTGACGGGTGAGGATGTGACGGCCGCCGTCACGGAAGCGATTCGGGACCGGCTGGAGCGCGTGCGGCGTGAGCAGGGCGACGGCCTGGCGGAGCGACTCCTGGCAATCGGCAGGGACTGCGCGGTGCACTTGAAGGAACCGTTTCGTTCCATCGATCATGGTGAATTGCTGTTCGATGAGCGTGGATTGCCGTGGTGATCGCGTTGGAATCGCCACAGGCTGTCAGCCTCGGACTCACCTCAATCTATTGATCGATGAGGACGACGCGGCGGGTGCGTGGATACCAGTGGATTGCGGTGAATAACTCGAAGAAGTCGAGACCGAGGATGCCGTCGACCCCGAGGCGGCTGACGGCCGCGCTGACGTACGCATCGACATCGGGGACGCGTTGACCGTCTATGCGCAGATCGTGCAAGGTGACGCGGCGTTGGCTACCGACGGGAACAAGGCCCTTCGAATTGAGATCCTCAAGCGCATCTTGGCTGATACTGGAACGACGCGCGGTCGGATTGGACAGCATGTCCCAGACGATATCTTGGCCGACGGCGAGGCGGGCGACGAGCCATCGCTGTCCACGAACCTCTTCGAACCCCGGCTGGAGATATAACGATACGTCACCGCCCTCAGGCACTGCTTGCTTCCGTGACAGCGGCACGCTGTTCAGCGAAACGAGCGGCGGCTTGCTCGAACGTTTCGCCAACATGGACTCGTGCGAATGCCTTGAATGTGTAATACGGTTGGTATGGTGATTCGGGCGGAAGTTCCGAACGCGCCGGCACTTTCTTAAACACGTCCGAGACATCCCGACGGCGCGGCGAGTGTGCCAGCACGTAGCCGCGCGTGGGTTCGGCATGCTCGTTGAAGGCGGTGATTTTCATCAACACCCACTCACCGTAGTAGCGGGCAATCGCTTCGTCGAACGTCTGCTCTTGAGGTTCACGTGTCGATTCGTCCACGGTCGTCTCCCCGCCGACTGCTTTGATGACGGCGGCACAGATTCGTACAGACGCCAATCCTACATCACCCGCCGTTCTTCCAACTCCTCAAACTGGTAGTCGCGCCAGACGGGGATGCCGCGGGAGCGCTCGCCTTCGGGGCAGATCGGCTTGGCGGCGGAGCGGGCGCGCATGACGCCTGGGGCCGTCGTGAGTTTGCGCGACAGGGTAGAATGGACGCAAATGTATGGGAGAAAGGTAGAAACCATGGGTTTGAACATCAAGAATGCCGAGACGCAGCGGCTCGCGCGGGAACTGGCAACGCTCACCGGCGAGAGCATGACGGCGGCCGTGACCGAAGCCGTGCGAGAACGGATCGACCGAGTTCGCCGGGAACAGGGAGACGGCTTGGCAGATCGTCTTCTGGCGATCGGTCGGGATTGCGCGGAACACTTGAAGGAACCGTTTCGTTCCGTCGATCATGGCGACTTGCTCTACGATGAGCGCGGGTTGCCACGGTGATCGTCGACACATCGGC
>JBOGUE010000804.1:0-3717 GCA_050695955.1 Thermomicrobiales bacterium
CGACCGAGTACGTCTTCATGGCCCGTCCCTCCTGTGCGGACCATATTATCCGCAATTCGCTCTAAGGCAGCGATTTTGGGGCAAAATGGGACTGAGATTTCGATGATTGATCATGCGCGTATGTCCATGCATTAATCGGTAGATAGGAATGCGGGGAGTTTGATGCGCCATTCGTCCATGAGGACGGGGTCGCAGACGACGGTGGTAGAGCCGGGTTCGACGAGTTCGAGGCTGAGGCAGGCATCGACGTTGTGCGGATCATCACCGGCGGCTACGGCCAGTACGCGGGCGCGCACGGCATCGTCAACGCGACCGCGCGCGAAGAGAATGACACGGTGATCCAGCTCGCGCCCGACGTCGCCGTGCCCGCGCCGAATTACACCTTTCACGTCGAGTTCGGTGAATAGAGCGGGTTTGCGGGCTGAAGCCATCCTTGTCGTCATGCCGAAACTGGCCGGGGATGTGGCGCCGGATGACAACGTAGGCGAATCCTGACGGGATCTGACAGGTTTGCCCCCTATGCTGTGCAGGCCGGGACGCGTGCTGGCACCGCGGCTTTGGGTGATGGGCATAAGGTGAGCGAGGCGATGACGCGCTACGGGCTGTATTTGGAGTCGGGGCCGAAGCGGAAGAAGACGATGGTCCACGTGTTGGACCTGCCGGGGTGCATTGCGAACGGGCCGACGACCGAGGAGGCGATCGCGGCGACGCCGGCAGCGATTCGCGCCTTTTGCCAGTTCCTGCATCGCCACGGGGAGGCGGTCGATCCGGCGGCGCCGTTCGAGACCGAGGTGGTCCAGCATATCGCCGAGGCGAACAGTTGGTTGGGCAATGGTTCGCCCTACGTCGCCTTCGAGGGGGATCTCGATCCGATCACGGACGAGGAGGTCGAGACCTATTTGCGCCGGTTTCGCTGGCTGCGCGAGGAGTTGGCGGCCTGGGCCGCGACGCGGACTGACGCGCAACTCGACGCGACGCCGGAGGTGAAGGGGCGGCCCGAGCGGGCGATCCTGCTGCACGTGCTTGGGCCGACGGGCGCCTATCTGTCGGCGGCGCTCGGCAGTGCCCCGGGCTTCTCCGCGCTGCACGGCGCGGCCGAGCGCCGCGAGATACCGCTGCCTGAGGCGCTACGCAAGGCGGCCGAGATGGCGGAGGCACGCGTGCGGATCACGACGCCGGAGGAGCGAGCGGCCGTGCGCGATCTGCCGAAGGGACCGCGATCCCTGCGTAAGCAGATGCGGCGCATGCTGGAGCACGACTGGGAGCATCTGGTGGAGTTGTCCCGGCGACCAGGTGGACCGGTGTTGTAATAGCCGCGCTATTGCCGGAACAGGGCGTCGATGGCGAGGCGGAAACCGGGGAGGACGTCCTCACCGTCCAACTCATCGCCCGCGCCGAGCGTCACCGCTTCACGGCCGGGGGCGTAGACGGTGATGGATTGCCGCCTGGGATGGACGAACCAGATCAGGCGGACGCCGGCGGCAAGGTAAATCTCGATCTTGCGCTGGATATGGGCGCGCGTCTGGGAAGGGGAGGTGATCTCGACGACAAGGTCGGGAACGACCTCGGAGAACGACCGCCAGGCGTCGCGGGGCGGCAGGCGGTCGGCGCGAACGAAGGTGACGTCGGGTTCAAGGAGCGTATCGGGATCCCGTGCAAAGAAATAGCCGGTGCTGGAGTCGAGGACTTTCCCGAGCCGGTGCGCACGCGCATAGCCGCCGATCTCGATGACAAAGCTTGCGCCCAGCCCACCGTGCTCGAACGTCGCCGGCGACATGCGAATCAATTCCCCTTCAATCAATTCGAAGTGGTCGTCGCTGCCGGCGGCGAGCTTGATGACGTCTTCGGCCGTGTACAGCCTGGTGGCAACCATGGCGGTTCGCTCCGTCGTGACGCCGCGGGGGAGGCGGGCGTTGGTCTCACCGGAGTCTAGCACGCGCGCCGCTGGCCGGTGCGCCGGCGCCGGCGAGGTTGAAGGAGGGGAGTTGCGGTTGCTTGACCCCGTCAGCGTTTCATCCAGGGGTCGAGGGCATCGCGGAGGCCGTCGCCGAGGAAGTTGAAGGCGAGGACGGTGAGCGAGAGGGCGGTGGCGGGGAAGATCAACATGTGGGGGTGCGCGCGGAGGTTGGGGATCGCCTCGCTGATCATCAGGCCCCAGCTTGGCATCGGGGGAAGGACGCCGAGGCCGAGGAAGCTGATGCCGGCTTCGGAGAGGATCGCGCCGGGGATGCCGAGGGTCGTCGCCACCACGATTGGGGCGATGGTGTTTGGCAGCAGGTGACGGCCCATGAGGCGGCGGTGACTGGCGCCGAGGCCGCGCGCCGCCTCGATGAACTCCTTTTCCTTCAGCGACATCGTGTTCGCGCGGACGATGCGGGCGACGGTCAGCCAGCTAATGAGGCCCAATCCGACGTAGACGCCGACGAGTCCGCCGGTTTTGCCGTCGAGCTGGGAAATCGCGTGCCAGAAGCCACTGGGATCGCTGTCGAGCGTGCCACGCAGGTAGGTCATGATAATGATGACGAAGAGGAGACTCGGCAGGGCGTAGAGGACGTCGACGGCGCGCATGATGGCGGTGTCGGTCTTGCCGCCGGTGTAGCCGGCGATCAACCCGATGGGCACCCCGACGATGAGGATGACGAGTTGGACGACGATGCCGACGGTGAGCGAGATACGCGCGCCGAAGATGAGCCGGATCATGATATCGCGCCCAAGTTGGTCGGTGCCCATGGGGTGCGTCCGGCTTGGACCCTGGGTGACGACGTCGTAGTTCTGCTCGGCATAGCCGGTCGATGAGAATTCGGGGACGACGACCGCCATAGCCGCGATGATGAGGATGAAGATGGCGGAGATGAACGCCACGCGATTGCGGCGCAAACGGCGGAAGGCGCTTCCCCAGAGGCTTTCGATGCGGGGGCTGGCCCGACCGATGCCGGATGCCGGGTGGGTGGCAAGGGGGTGCGGCGCTCGCGTGTCCGTCGTCGCCATGTCGCTCACCCGTTCATGCGCGGATCGAGCATCGGGTAGAGAAGATCGACGATGAGGTTCATCACGGAGATGACGGCGCCGAAGAGCAGCACCGTGCTCAGGATCACGGGATAGTCGCGCTCGGTGATGCTCTGGACGAAGTACCGGCCGAGACCGGGTACCGAATAGACCGTTTCCACAAAGAACGAGCCGGTGACGACGTCGGCCAAGATGACGCCGGAAACGGTAACCACGGGCAGCAACGCGTTGCGAATCGCGTGGCGAGTGATGACCGCGTATTCGCGCAAACCCTTTGAGCGTGCTGTGCGCACATAGTCGGCGGAGAGGACGTCGAGCATGCTGGAGCGGGTGTAGCGGGCGAGGACCGCCGACGGATAAAGGGCGAGCGCGACCGCGGGGATGAGGACTTTGGTGCTGGTGAGACCCTCCCAGCCGCCGGTCGGCACGAGATGGAACGTGCTGGCAAAGAGCAGGACCAAGAGCGACACGATGACATAGGACGGCGTCGAGATGCCGACAATGGCGACGAAGCTGGTGACGTAGTCGATGGCCGTGTTGTGCCGGATGGCGCCGATCGTGCCGAGGGTGATGCCGACGACGACGGCGACGGTCATGGCTACCAGGCCGAGCTTGAGCGACACCGGAAAGGTGGCGCCGATGATGTCGGTGACGTCGCGGGACCGTTGGGTGAACGACGGGCCGAAGTCGCCGTGCAGCACGTTCCAGAGG
>JBOGUE010000805.1:0-15875 GCA_050695955.1 Thermomicrobiales bacterium
GCATGGGTGCGATCGTGCTGTCCAAGTCCCACGTGAATGATCGGGCGATCGTCGCCGCCGGCGCCGTGGTGCCGGAAGGCGGCGAGGTTCGTCCCGGCACGCTGGTGATGGGCATCCCGGCGCGCGAACGGCGAGAGCTAAGCGACGCTGAGATCGGCCGCTCTGAGCACTCGGCAGCGCACTATGTCGCGAATGGCGTTCGCTATCGCGCGACGCTCCAAGCTGTCGAGCGCGAGGAGGGTGCGGCACATGGCGATTGACGTCGAGCGAGCAGACCACGTCGCGATAGTGACTATGAACCGGCCGGACGCACTCAACGCCTTCAATTCCGACCAACTCGAATCGCTGCTCGACGTGTTGCGCGATCTGCGGCGCGATCCTTCGGTTCGTTGCGTCATCCTCACAGGTGCGGGTCAAAAGGCATTCGCGGCCGGCGCCGACATAAAGGAAATGGCCGAGAAGTCGTCGCGGGAAGGACTGGCCTTCGGCCGCCTCGGGCACGCGGTCGTCAATGCGTTGGAGGGATTGCCGCGGCCCACGATCGCCGCTGTCAATGGCTTTGCCCTCGGCGGCGGCGCGGAGATCGCGCTCGGGTGCGATCTCCGGCTGGCGTCAGAAAATGCCGTGTTCGCTCAACCGGAAGTTACGCTCGGCATTCCCCCCGGTTGGGGCGCGACCCAACGCTTGCCGCGGCTGGTTGGTCCAGGGGTCGCGGCCGATCTCATCTTCACCGGACGGCAGGTTAAAGCGGACGAGGCGCTACGGATCGGACTGGTTAACGCGGTCTATCCACTCGACCAACTGATGAACGAAGCGCGAAATCTGGCCGCCGCTATCGCCCGGAACAGCCCAAAGGCCCTCGCCGCCGCCAAGCAGGCGATGAAACTCGCGCTCAACGGCGACACGCCGGCCGGCCTCGCCTCTGAGTTGGAACTCTTTGGCCATGCTTTTGGCACGGCGGATCAACGCGAAGGCATGCGGGCGTTTGTCGAGAAACGCCCGCCATCTTTCACCGGAGAGTAAACGCGGCTTGCCGGAAGGCGCTGGGGGAATCAACGAGGATGCCCAATTCGATTGTGGTTCTGATCAAACAAGTGCCGGATATGAACGCGGTCCGCGTTGACCGAGCGTCCGGTAAAGCCGTCGTTGGCGGTCAACGAGCCATCAGCTCGTTCGATGAATACGCCATTGAAGAAGCGCTGCGACTGAAGGAGGCACACGGCGGCGAGGTCACCGTCGTCTGCGCCGGACCGGCCTCGGTCAAAGACGCGGTCAGCCGGGCGCTGGCGATGGGTTGCGACCGTGGCGTGATCGTGCCCGTCGACAACGTGGACGACCTCGACACGCTCGCCGTGGCCAGCATACTCGCCGCTCACCTCGCTGGCATGACGTATGACGTCATCCTCACCGGCCAGAACTCCGACGATTCGGCAACTGGACACGTCGGCCCCCAGGTCGCGGAGTTGCTTAGCATTCCACAGATATCGTCGATGACCAAGCTGGAAGCGAATGGCAACCATCTGACTCTGCACCGCGATACGGAGGACGGGCAACAAATCGTCGAGGTCGATACTCCCGTCCTGCTGATGGCGATGACCGGGCTGAACGAACCGCGCTATCCCTCACTCAAAGGGATCATGGCCGCCAAGAGAAAGCCCGTCGACCAAGGTACACCGGCGCCAGCCAACGGTGAACGTCGACTGGCGTGGTCTGAACCGGTTGCGGCCGAGCGCACGAGTGGCGGCACGATCGTGCAGGATGTAGCTCCGACGGAGGCCGCCGGGCAGCTCGTCGCGTGGCTGAAGGAGCGAAAGCTGCTCTAGCAGCCGCAGGCACGCACTCGTTTCAATGAAGAAACGGAAGGCACATGAGCGAAAGTGGACCAGTTCTCATCATCGCCGAAGCGTTCGGCGCAAGAGTCCGCCCGGTTGCCTACGAGCTCGTCACGGCGGGTCGAACGGTTGCCGACGGACTTGGGACGACGCTGAGCGCGCTGGTCATCGGCTCCGACGTGGCCATGTCGGTCAACGAGTTCGGACAAGCTGGCGTCGATCGCCTGCTCGTCGCGGACGACGATCGCCTTGCCCAATTCTCGACCGGGGCCTACACGGCCATCGCGGCCAAGGTTGTTGGCGACCTCCAACCGGCGGCGGTCCTGATTGCCGGCACCACGGCTGGCCGCGACTACGCGCCTCGCCTAGCCGCCAGGCTCCGCACCGGCATCGCGGCCGACTGCGTCGACCTCTCGGTGGAAGAGGGCGTGGTCGTTGCCGTCCGCCCCGTCCTCGGTGGTCGCGTGCAATCGGCTGTCAAACTCTGCGGCAGACACCCGGCCATTGCCACCGTCCGACCAGGCAGTTTTGAGAAGGCCCAATCGGGGAGTGCGGCAGCCGATCCTGAACCGGTGCCCGTTGAACTGAACGCCGACGATATGCGGGTCACTGTTCGTGATCTCGTTCAGGAGGAGGTAGCCGCCGCCAAGCTAGACGACGCGCCGGTTATCGTCAGCGGTGGGCGTGGCCTGAAGGAGCCGGACAATTTTCATCTCGTCGAAGAGCTGGCTACCGTGCTTGGCGCGGCGGTAGGAGCTTCGCGTGCCGTGGTCGACGCGGGTTGGCGGCCGCACCACGAGCAGGTCGGCCAGACTGGTCGCACGGTGGCGCCTCGCCTATATGTGGCCGTCGGTATCAGCGGCGCGGTGCAGCACTTGGTCGGCATGCAAGGGGCGGACACGATCGTGGCAATCAACCGGGATCCCGACGCACCGATCTTCAAGATCGCTTCGTTCGGCATAGTTGGGGACCTCTTCGAGGTCGTGCCCGCGCTGATCGCCGAGCTGAAGGCTGCCAAAGCTTGATCAGCGAGACGACGATGCTCGTGATCGTCGCATGCGAGACGGTTCATGAATGAGGAATGCGAGTGGGAGATGAACGCTTCGACGTAGTTGTCGTCGGCGCCGGTCCGGCCGGCATCACAGCGGCCAAGGACCTTGCCGGCGCCGGGCTATCCGTCGTCGTGCTCGAACGCGGGCAATATCCGGGCGCCAAGAACGTCTCCGGTGGGATTCTCTATCGTCACCCAACCGAAGAGATGGCGCCCGGATTCGAAGCCGACGCGCCGTTGGAGCGGCCGATTATCGAACAGCGCTACCTCGTGCTCACCGACGACGCGATGCTCGGCGCAACCTACCGCTCAATGCGCTTCGCGGAGCGCCCATTCAACGCCTACTCTGTGCTCCGCTCCGAGTTCGATCGTTGGTATGCCACGAAAGCCGAAGAGGCCGGGGCAGAGGTCTACCCCGAATTCACCGTGACCGACCTGCTTTGGGAGGATGGTCAAGTTGCCGGCGTCACGACCGGCGATCCGGACGGCGAACTCGCCGCGCGCTGCGTCGTTTTGGCCGACGGGGCCAATTCGCTCCTGGCGCAACAGGTTGGACTACACCGTGAATGGTCGCCGATGGATCAGGCACTGATCGCCAAAGAGCTGATCGCGCTGCCGGCGGAGAAGATCGAGGATCGCTTTGCCCTACCGGCTGGGCTCGGAACCGCCCTGGAAATCTTCGGCGAGTCGACCTGGGGTCTGCTCGGCTACGGCTTCATCTACACAAACAAGGAGTCGATCTCGATCGGCACCGGCGCGCTCCTGGCCGACTTGATCGAGAACGGCCGCAACGTCAACGACATGCTCGACCGCTTCAAGCGCCACCCCGCGATTGCCCCACTAATTGCGGGCGGCGAGCTCGTCGAATATGCCGCCCATCTCATTCCGGAGGTCGGCTACAACCGGTTACCTCAAGTCTATGCCGATGGCGTCGTTGTCGTCGGAGATGCTGCCGGTCTGATCAACCCGCTCAATCGTGAGGGCGCCAATCTGGCGATGCTTTCCGGACGTCTGGCCGCGCGGGCCATCGTTGCAGCGAAGGAACGCGACGACTTCTCGGCGGCCTCCCTCTCCCGGTATCGTGAACTCTTGGACGATAGCGTCGCCATCAAGGATCTGCACAAGATCCGGCACGTCACCGACTTCGCCCACGCCCGGCCCCACCTATTCTCCGAATACCCTCGGCTCCTGGCTGGCGCGGCGCACGAGTACCTCACTGTCGATGGCCTGACGAAGAAGGAAAAACAACGCAACATACTGCGCTCGCTGGCCGCCACACCGAAACGGCGACTGCTCAGCGACGCGCTCGGCGCATTGCGCGCCATGTCCTAGCGCGCGTCGCCACCCGCTGTCACGCCGCGCCCTCAATCCCGCCTGACTGTATTCCCATGCCGTCAGGCCGATCCCTTGCCAGTCTTTCCTTACACCCGTCCCGTCCTGCAGAGCCCTACCCGTCGAGCCACACCCCCTCCCCTATCATGCCGATCGCAGAGAGGCATCTGCCTCTGCCGCGGGACGTCGCTCGTGAGAGGCAGATCCCTCGACGGCGCTCTGGATGACAAGGGAGAGCGCGCTCGGGATGACGAGCGGATCGCCCGGCCCCGTTACCCTCCGACCGCTGGCACACCCGCATCGGCGATCTGCTTGTTAAAGGCTTTGACGTCCGCTTTGATGACTTTCTGCAGCGTCGCTAACTGGGCGTCGATCCGGGCGACCAGATCCTCAAAGAATTCCTGCTGCTGCTTCGTCGGCGTCGCATCCGCGCTGGCGATCAAGCCACCGAGCGTCGCCAATTTGGCGTTCAGCTTGACTGGGTAATTGAGGCTGTCCTGCTCGCTCTGGATCTTTGTTTGTAAGAGCTCGCCCTCGACGGCCTCGAGCTTGTCCGTTAGGGCCTTGGCGGCATCGGCGACACGTGAGCCGCCGTCAGCGTCTAGCGACCAACGCGTCCATGCGGCCGCCTGCCGCTTGACCCGTCGAAGATCATTGACCGCGCGGTTCAGTTCGTCGTGCTTCTCGCGAATCCGTGCCAGGAGTGCGAATTGCGCTTCGAAGTCGGCCTGGGGCGTATCGATTCGCGGGTCAGGCACGATGCGAAACGTCTCGGTAAAGGTTTCGCCATCGACGGTCAATCGCACCTGATATTCGCCAGGCGGGACTCTCGGGCCGCTTCGGTCCGGTTTGTCGCCGCCCTTCACCACAATCTGCGCTGCCCTGGGCAGCTGCATGTCCCAGACAAAGCGATTGAGCCCTGCTCCCGCGGGAAGAAAAGGGTCCTTATCTGGCTCGTCGAGTTCCTCTTCCGCACCGGGGAATGCCTTTTTCGCCTTCTTTTCGGCGTCGTCGGTTGCCTCGGTACGCTGCGTGATGGTCCGCAGCTCATTGCCTGATGAGTCCAAGAAGGCAAGAGTGATCGGTTCCTTCGGCTCCGCCGCGATCTGGTAGTAGACGATGACACCGTCTGGCAGGTTTTGGCCCGCGTCGAGGTAGGTTCGCTTCTCCTCGCCCAGGGGAGTCTTTTCATAGTCGTACGCCGGGATCATGCCGGCGGCGAACGTGAAGTTCTGGCCAGCGACCGGTTTTGATCCAAACCCCTTGAGCCTGCTGAAGCGCCGGGTGTCGCGTGGCTTCAGCAGTCGGGTCGTCTCCGACGGCGTACCGCTGTCCTCAGCCATCTGGCGCAGCGTCGTGAGATCGTCCAGCACCCAGAACGACCGCCCGTGCGTGCCGACCACCAGGTCGTCGTGGACGACGACGAAGTCATGAATCGGCACGACTGGCAGATTGCCACCGAGTCGGCGCCAGTGAGCGCCGTCGTCGAACGAGGCGTAGATGCCGGTTTCGGTGCCGGCATAGAGCAGACCTCGGCGCGAGGGGTCTTCACGAATCACCCGCGTGAAGTCGTTCTCGGTGATCCCATTGGTGATCTTCGTCCAGGACTTGCCATAGTCGGCGGTCTTGAAGAGGTACGGCTGGAAGTCGTCATGCTTGTAGCGAGTCGCCGCGAGATAGGCAGCCGCCGGATCGTGCGGCGACGCCTCGACGATGCTGATCAACGCCCATTCGGGGAGCGTCGGTGGCGTCACGTTCTCCCATTGCTTGCCCTTGTCACGAGAAACGTGAACCAATCCGTCGTCCGAACCGATCCAGAGAACGCCTGCTTTTTGAGCCGATTCGGCGATCGTGAAGACCGTCCCGTAGTTCTCGGCGCCGGTGTTGTCCTTCGTGATCGGGCCGCCGGACGGCTCGAGGGTCGCCGGGTCGTTCCGCGTGAGGTCGGGGCTGATCTCCTCCCAGCTCCCGCCATCGTCGGTCGAGCGGAACACGTGGTTGCCGCCGGTGTAAATGATGTTTGGGTCGTGCGGGGAGAGAATGGTCGGCGACGTCCAGTTGAAGCGGTACTTGTAGTCTTTCGCCCCGGACCCGGAATATTCCTCCGGCCAGACCATGATCGAGCGCAACTGTCCGGTCGCATGGTCGTACCGGGTGAGGTGCCCCTGATAACTTCCGGCGTAGATGACGTTCGGGTTGTCGGGGCGGACGGCGATGTAACCGGACTCGCCGCCGCCGATTTCGTAGTACTCAGTGAGCGTGATCGCGTCGTGGTTCGACCGCCCTGGAACACTCATCGTGGTGTTGTCTTGCTGTGCCCCGTAGACCCGATAGGGCAGACGACCGTCGGTCGTGACGTGGTACATCTCGGCCGTCGGCTGGTTGTAGAGCGAGGACCATGAGACCCCACCGTTGTAACTAACCGTCCCGCCGCCGTCGTTGCCGAGGATCATCCGCTTCGGGTTGGCCGGGTCGATCCAGAGGTCGTGATTGTCTCCATGCGGCGCCGGAACTTGCTCGAACGTCTTGCCGCTGTCGACGCTGCGGAACATCTCGACGTTGAGCACCCAAACGGTGTTCTCGTCCGTTGGGTCGGCGTAGATATGAGAGTAATACCAGGCGCGCTGTCGTAGGTTGCGGTCCTCGTTGAGCCGTTCCCACGTCTCGCCGCCGTCATCCGAGCGAAAGACGCCGCCTTCCTCGGCCTCGACAAGCCCCCACACGCGGCCAGAGCGCGCGGCCGACGGTGCGATCCCTATCTTGCCGATCGGTCCCTTCGGCATGCCGCGCTTCTCGGTGAGATCCTCCCATGTGGCGCCACCGTCGTTCGAGCGGAATAGGCCACTGCCGGGACCGCCGCTGTTCAGATAATGCGGCCCGCGCCGTGCGTTCCAAAACGCCGCAAAGACGACCCGCGGATTCGTCGGATCGAGCGCCAAGTCACAGGCGCCGGCATCCTCTCCCTGACTCAGAGCGAGATCCCAGTTCTTACCGCCATCGTCAGAACGGTAAAGACCGCGCTCCGGGTTCGCGCCGTGGGCGTGCCCGAGCGCGGCAACATAAACGAGGTCAGAATTCGCCGGGTGCGTCTTCACCTTGGCGATGTTGCGCGTCGCCTCCAACCCAAGGTGGGTCCAGCCGCGGCCGGCGTCGGTCGATTTGTAGACGCCGTCGCCGTGGGAGACGTTGCCCCGGATTGTCGTTTCGCCCATCCCCACGTAGATAACGTTGGGGTCAGAAGGCGCCACGGTGATCGCGCCGACGGACGCACGCTTGAAATAGCCGTCGGAGACATTGCGCCAATACTGTCCACCACTCGTGGTCTTCCAGACGCCGCCGCCCGTCGAACCGAAGTAAAATGTGGCTAGGTCGTTCGGATCACCCGCCACGGCGACAACCCGACCCCCGCGAAACGGGCCAATCAGCCGCCATACCAATCCCTGCAATGGGGACGTTCCCATTTTCACCTTCTCCATCCGCTCTGCCGCCCGGCGAACGAGATCGCCGGCCAGCCCTATCGCGACAGGGTGCCGATTATAGAGACCTTTCGGCTTAACGGCGTTCAGTCCAGTTGGCAACGATTGGCGGATTTCGGTAACGTTGCGCGGAACACACCGATGACCACGCGCCACTGACCCGCCTGGCCACGCGGCGGTCCTTTTATTGCGCAATCCCGCCATCGAGGACATGTTGACCATGACGAGGAAAGTCCGCGTCGCATCCGCCGGAGGTTCGGTGCGAGCCATCGTACCGCGAGATCAACGACGCCTCTCTCCAACGGACGTGGCGCAGTTTATCAATCTCGGCCAGTGCCGCCGCTTTTTCCGCCTCCGGCTCCATGAAAAAGCAGGTGGCCGGTCGTTCATGGACGACTACGGCGTTCACGTGCAGCAAATGCCCGCGCTCTTGTCCGAATCTGGCGCCGGCTTCGAGTCGGCGGTCGTGTCGGAGATTGCGGCACGCTTTGAAACCGTCGACTTTGCCGCCGGGAAGGCGCGCTCGTCGCGGCGTGCGACCCACAATACCGAAATTGCATCACTGGCCCACGGCTTAGAGCCGGGTAACGTGATTGTCGCATTCCAACCGCATCTCGACGTCATGCTGGGAGCATGGCGACTCGTTGGCGACGTCGATGTGCTCAAACTGCGGCGGGACGCCGCCGGCGCTCTTCATGCCCTTATCGCGGACATAAAGAGTTCCGAACGAGCGAAAGTCGAGCACCGGCTTCAGGTCGCCTTTTACCACCAAATGCTCGAAGAACTCCTTGCCGATGCGGCAATCCCGTGTGCCTCAATCGAGATGGCCGTTCTCTACGAGGGGCCCCGAAGCATAGGTGACCACCCGGACTCAGACATCGACCTCACGTTGGAGGAGCATCGTCTCGCCGCGCGGGAAACCCTCGGTGTAACCCGCGCCTTGTTGGATTGCACGGATAACCCCGACCGCTATCTCGACGCGGTGCATGACCTCGTCACCGACCCTCGTTCGACCGCCGAGGCGATCGCCGATCTCCCCTTCGGCGCCATCCCCTTTCATCTCGACTACAAATGCGACTGGTGCCCCTACAACGAATTCTGCATGAAGTGGTGTGCGGAACACGACGACCTCTCGCTCATCCCGCACCTTGCCGAGTCGGAGAAGCGTGCCCTCCACCGGGCTGGAATCGTGGCGACTCGCCAATTGGCAAATCTCAAAGACTTGGTGCGCGCCAAAGGAGAGGGCAGCGGCCAGGCGCCGGTGCTGGTCCCCGCACCGGGCAAGGAAGAGGCCGTGCGAGAACTCGCCACCACGTGGCCGGTCGGGCCGCGGGTCGACGAGCTGGTCCACCGCGCCCGCCGCTATCGCCGGTTCAAACGGGACGAGATCGAGACGCTGATCCACATCCCCAGCAAGGGCTACGGTTCGCTCCCATTCTCCAGTGCCGACCATAACCCAAACCTGATCCGCATCTACGTCGATGCCCAGGCTGACTACCTGCTCGACCGCCTCTACCTCCTAGGCGCATTAGTCGTCGCCTCCGAAAACGGCGAGGAACCATTTCACCGCCGGCGATCGATCGTGCGTATGACCGGCGGTCCGCCCGACGCCGCGCGCGAAGAAAACCTGCTGCTCGAGTGGATCCGAGACGTGCTCCGTGCCATCGTCGAGGTTGCCGCCCCCGACGAAAAGGGCGAGCGGACCGCCCCCATCCATCTCGTCTTCTACAACCGCGTCGACCAGCGCGCCTTCCTCGAAGGACTCGGTCGCCACGCCACCACCGTGCTTGGCGCGACGCCTCTCTACGACTTCGTCACTCAGCTTGCCGCCTTCGACTCGCCGATTGCGACGTTCCTGGTCGACGAGATCCGCGAATTGAAGAACTACCCGATGGTCTGCCAATCCCTTCAGCAAGTCGCTGGGCACCTTCGTTTCGATTGGAACAGCCCGGAACCGTTCCGCGACCACTTCCATCATCGCCTCTTCGACTTCTGGGCGAAGTTCGCCGAAGAGGAAATGCCCACACCCGACGAGTCTCCGTGGTACACCGGCCGGGCGCGCTTCAACAGCCAGATCCCGCTCGAATACGCCTATGCCGCCTGGGGCGAGTCCCAACCGGCTGATGGCAAAACGGATCGTCTGGCGTCATTCCGCGACGTGACGACCGACCTGCTTTGCCGCTTTCAATCCCGCCGCTTGGAGGCGCTTGAGCACGTCGCCAAGGATTTTCGGGGGAATCACCGTACCGCCAAGCGTCCCTTTAGCCTGCCCGATCTGCACGCGTTCGACGAACGGGCGCGCACGCTCGCCCAGGCCCTTGACGAATTCGTCACCATCGAGCGACACGTCGAACTTGGGGCCTGGAAGTCCGCCCGCAATGCGCCCCCTGAGCGTCGTGTCCTCTCAGGTCAGACCCTGACCGTCCGCTACCTTGAATCCGACCAGCTCCCAGGCGTCGCCGATCGGAACCGGGAGAACGAACGCCGCCAGCGTATCAAAGAAGAGCAGCGAACCGCGTATTTTGCCGCCAATCCGGACGCCACGCGATTCACCACGACAAAGGAGCAGCGAGAGCAATCCAACTGGTCGCAGGACGGCATGCGATTCCGGCTTCGCGTTGAGCACCATGATTGGGATTGCGACCTCGACGAGGCTCTGGCCCAAACGGAGCTCACCGTTGGGGAACGGGTCGTCGTCAACACGCGAATGATGGTCGACGGCCGCCTGCCGCTCGAGCAACAAGAACGCTTCCAGACGACACCTCGCTCCATGCTCTACGGCCCTCGCGCGACGATTGTGGGCATCGACGTCTCACGCGACACGCTCGGCCGGGCCGTCGAGGTGATCGTCGCCGTCGAGATGGTTCGCGGCTCAGGTACCGACGGCGCCGGCTATACCTTCGGCGCCCGCGACACGCCTTTGGCGCCAAGTGAGTCGTACGTGATCGACCCAGACCCGAACGACGTGATGGGGTCATGGCACAAGAAAGTCGCCCAAGGGCTGATCGACGGCGGCGCAAACACACTCTATGAGCTCCTTGCCCATCCGCCGGAGCAGAACAGAACCTGGCCGGAACGGGCCGCCGCTGCTCAGACGCGGTTCCTTGACGGCATCGATGCGTTCCGGGACCTGGGCCTGCTGCATGACTTCGAGCCGAGCAAGCGCGAATACATCACCGCTCATGGCGGTGCGCCAGTAATGCTAGTGCAAGGCCCTCCGGGAACCGGCAAGAGCTACACCACCGCCTTTGCCCTGTTCGCCCGGATACAGGGCGCGATGGCGGTTGGCATGCCGCATCGCGTCCTACTTTCCTGCAAGACACACGCGGCGACCGATGTTCTTTTGCGCAATCTCGCCGAGGTCCGCACCGATCTCCGGCGATTCTCCCTGCGCCACGGTGAGGTGTTCAGACGATTCTTCGACGAGCGACTTCTCGACATCCCGCTCTACCGCTACCGGCCCGCGAACGAGGTCCCGGACGGCGTCGTCGCCGTCGCCCGCAAAGACGCCCGTCCGAAGGGCGCGACAGTGCCAATCGACCTCTTCCACGGCCACGGTTGGTGTGTTGCCGCCGCGACGCCAGGCGGCGTCTATGGCCTGATGACCGAACGCTGGACCGCCAAGAATCTCTTCGGCCACGACGTCTTTAGCTGCCTGGTCCTCGACGAGGCGTCACAGATGAACCTGCCCGAGGCGATCATGGCCGCACTGCCTCTTGGGTCGGATGGGCAGGTTATCGTTGTCGGCGACCATCGCCAAATGCCTCCCATCATCAAACACGACTGGATTGGGGAACCACGCCGCACCTTCCGGGAGTTCAAGTCGTACCAATCGCTCTATGAAACACTGGCAGATCAAGTTCCAACACCGCCGACGATCAAATTCGAAGAGAGTTTCCGCCTCCACGCCGATATGGCCGAATTCCTGCGGCGCGAGATCTACCGTCATGACGGCATTGCGTACCACTCGAACAAACACGAAATCCTCCCCGAAACGCTCGTCGTCGACCCCTTCGTCGAGGCGGTCCTACGGCCGGAGCATCCGCTTGTTGTCGTCGTCCACGACGAAGCGAGCAGTCAAGTAGCCAACCCGTTTGAGCAAGCATTGATCGCCCCGGTGC
Source organism: Thermomicrobiales bacterium (assembly GCA_050695955.1). GTDB lineage: Bacteria > Chloroflexota > Chloroflexia > Thermomicrobiales > UBA6265 > JBOGUF01. Next base: position 11,813 of record JBOGUE010000805.1, read on the forward strand.
TCGAAGCCTTGGCCACAACACGTGGTCTCAATCTGGACCCGAGAACCGGTCTCGGTGTCGTCGTGCCGCACCGTAAGCAACGCGCTGCCCTGCAAGAGGCGGTCGAATGCCTGTCGATCCGCGATCCGGCCACCGGCTTGATCCGCCTCTCGGCGGTCAACACCGTCGAGCGGTTCCAGGGAGACGAGCGGACCGTCATCGTGATCAGTGCCACGGAGAGCGATCCGGATTATCTATTGGCTGCCAGCGAGTTCCTACTCGATCCCCGCCGGTTGACCGTCGCCGCCAGCCGCGCCAAACAAAAACTCATCCTGGTCGCCGCCCGCTCGGTCTTCACCCTCTTCAGCGCCGACGAGGAGTCCCTGGCCAACGCCCACATCTGGAAGAATCTCCTCCGCCGAACCTGTACCGTGAAGCTGTGGGAGGGCAATCGCGACGGATATGGCGTGGAGGTCTGGGGGAATCCGTCGGTTTTTTCGGAGTGAGCGCGCCTAACCCTGCCTTCATTTTATGAAGTCGGCGAACCTCACCGCGACCTCCGTCATTGGTCAACCGGTCAACGACTGCTTGACATGCGATGCACGCCATTCCTATACTCCCGGAACGTCAGGCACGTCCGTTTATAGCAATCGTCGATCGGCACGCAGCGCAGTGCTACGCATCGAAGCGTAGATCGATCTGTGGCCCGCATGGTCCGTGGATACCGTATACAACGGGCCACACCTCCAACCACCGGTTCCCACCAGCGAGTGCGGAACGCGGCCGGTGTTCGTCGGGTGTTCAGCGCCCGCATATACGCCGGCATCCGCATCCTGGACGGCTGCCTCTCCGAAGGTCGGAGGGCATCGCGCAGAGTAGCGCACAGGTGAGGAGTGGAAGATGCCGAAGCATGGCCACGACGAACGTATGTTGGCGACGGGGCGGACCCTCGACCGCCGTGGTGTGAGCCGCCGTAAGCTCGTCAAGAGCGCGGCCGGGTTTGCCGCTGCTCCGGTGCTGCTCAAGTACGCGGGGCAATCCGTCGGCGCCCAAGAGGAGATTCCTCGTGAAAAATCGAGCGCCACGATCGACGGCAAGCTCCGCATCCTGCTGAAGACGGACTTTCACCCCGATTACAACGCATTCATGGACCAGGAACTCAAGGCCTACGCCGAAGTGAACGGATGGGACATCGAGGTCTCTGATGTCGCTGGCTACGCGGCCGGCAGCGACCTCTACCAGAAGCTGCAAGGTCAAGTTGGGGCCGGCGATGCCCCCGACCTGCTGATCCACGACATCGACGTGCGGAATTTGCACACCCTCGGCCTGATTCAGCCGGTGTCCGACATGGTCGCGGAGGCGGTAGAGGCGTTCGGTGAACCGGTCCCAGGCTTCGTGTTCGACGCTAACTTCGATGATGAATGGTGGGCGGTGCCGTTCTTCACTCGTGCGGGCGGCTATTACGTGCGCCAGGATATCTTCGAAGAGCACGGCCTCGACGTCATTGCCGACATGGAGTACTACGACAAGATGCGGGAGGCCGCGCTTGCGGTGACCAACGCGGACGAAAACCAATGGGGCTGGGGCATGACCGTCAACCGCTCTGGCGACGGCAACAGCTTGGTCCAGAACGTGATCTTCCGCTTCGGAGGTCACTTGCAGGACGAGGCTGGCGAGATCGTGACGTTCAACTCACCGGAAACGATCGCGGGACTCGAATGGCTGGCGGCAACGTACACCGAGGAGCAGTACCAGCCGATGCTGCCGCCAGGCATCCTCTCCTGGACCGACACGAGCAACAACGAGGCGTTCATCTCCGGCCAAATCGTGATCACGCAGAATGCCGGCACGATGTACGCCAAGGCCGTCTTCGACCAGGTGCCGTTTGCCGATCAGATCGCCTACATTCCGGTTCCGCGACGCCTCAGCGACGACCAGCGTCTCGACTTCCTCAGCGGCATGAAGTTCCATCTCATCACCGACGCAAAGAACAAGGATGCGTCATACGATCTCATTCGTCACTTCCTGACCGAACCCGTCAAGCAGGAAGTCTGGCGGATATCTCGAGCATACGCGCTGCCAGCGTACCGGGTTGGATGGGAAAATCCCGTCATCACCGAAAACGCGAACTCCATGCAGGGCAAGGAAATCGCGCTGAATCCGGGTGGATTCACGGGTTTGTCATGGCCAGGTCCGGATACCGCCGCGGTTTCCTCAATCGCTGCCGGCACCTTCTTCACCGACATGATGTCGGAGATCATCCAGGGCCGCTCAGCGGACGAGGTGGTCGGGGAGTACCACGATCGGTTCGTCCAGGTCTACCAGGACTTCGGATTCAAAGGCGAGTAGAACGGCACAACTTCGTTCGACAGCCATTGGGAGCGTCTCGCTCAGCATGCGGGGCGCTCCCTCCGCCGACGCTCTGGATCAGGCGGCAGAAGGGATGCTTGGATGGCCATTCGCACCGTGCCACGGGCGCAGACCGCAACCACGGCCGATCGATCCGCTGCCTTTTGGAAGCAATCGCGGCGGATTCTCGGTCGCGATTGGCCGGTGGCGTACCTCTTCGTCGCGCCCATGGTCATCCTTCTGTTTGGACTCATCGCGTATCCGCTCGTCCGCGCGGTGATTCTCAGCTTCTACAATGTCACCGGCATCACCAATCGCGGCTTTGTCGGGTTCCGTAACTACGAGCGGCTGTGGAGCGACCGCCAATTCGTCGAGTCCGTCATCATTACGATCAAGTATGCCACCGTCTCGGTCTTCTTCAAGTTCTGGATTGGGCTTGGCGCCGCCTTGCTACTCCACCGAAAGGGGCTGCGTTTTCGTAGTCTCTTCACTGGCCTCGTCTTGCTGCCCTGGGTCATTCCTGACATCGTCGCGGCGCTGACATGGCGCGGCATCTATGACCCGCTGTTCGGCGGTCTGAACAGCCTCTTACTGGAGCTTGGCCTTATCGATCAGGGCATCGCCTGGCTTGGCAATTTCGATCTTGCGCTCCCCTCCGTGATTGCCGTCAATGTCTGGAAAGGGGTGCCGTTCTTCGCGATCATTCTTCTGGCCGGGCTCAAAGCGCTTGACACAGAGCTGTATGACGCCGCATCAGTCGACGGCGCCAATGCGTGGCAGAAGTTTTTGGACATTACGCTACCCGGCCTTCGCTACGTCATCATCGTCGGCGCGCTTCTTTCATTGATTTGGACGCTCAACTCCTTTGGTCAAGTCTTTCTTCTCACGGGCGGCGGTCCGGGTGGAGTCACCCGGCTCTTCTCGATCCTTGCCTATGAATACGCAATTGCACAACTGCGCTACAGCGCCGGCGTGGCGGTGGCCATGGCGGTCGTGCCGGCCCTTCTCATCTTGGTCATTATTCTCGGCCGGTACATGCAGGGCCAAAACGAACTCGCGGAACCGAAAACGGGTGTCATGAGCACGATTGGCGATGTACTCTCCTGGCCGTTCGGGGTGCTTATCCGCGCCTTGATCATTCCGCTTTCCCTTGTTGGCGGCGCGGTGGAATGGGTGCTTGGCGGCATCATGAGAGTGATCGCTGGCGCCTATCTGCGGGGCGACCCCTCGCGGCAGGGTGCATGGCGACGCCTTACGCGGCGAGTAGGCGACGGCGCTACCTACGTCCTGCTCGGAATACTCCTCATCTTCCTCCTCTTTCCCTTCTACTGGGTCATCGTCACCGCCTTCAAGACGGACAACCAAATGCGGACCCAGGAGTCCGTCTTCTGGCCCTCGCCTTGGACGCTTGAGCATTTTGACTTCATGCTGACCCAAACCGACTTCGTGCGCTGGTTCTGGAACACGGTTCAGGTCGCGGTCGTCACCTGCGTCATCTCTGTCTTTGTCGGCGCGTTGGGCGCGTACGGCCTGGTCCGTCTACGCTGGAACGGCCAGCGCGTCCTGTCGACGGCCATTCTCTTTGCTTACCTGATGCCGACGGTGATGATGTTCATCCCGCTGTACAAGATCTTCAGCGAGCTGCGCCTCACCAATACCTTGTACGCCTTGATGATCGCCTACCCGACGTTCGGCCTTCCCTTCGCCACGTGGTTGCTTATGGGCTACTATCGCT
>JBOGUE010000806.1:0-2195 GCA_050695955.1 Thermomicrobiales bacterium
GGCCAGCACGGCGCTAGCCCCGCTCGAAGTACCGCATGCGCTCCCAATCCGTGACGACCTGATCGAACGCCTCCTGCTCGATTCGCGCCGCGTTGAGATAGTGATCGACGACCACATCGCCGAAGCACGCACGAGCAAGTGCGCTCGCCGCAAACGCGGCTATCGCCTCATGGAGGGTGCGCGGGACGCGGGTGACGCCACGTGCCTCATAGCCGTTGCCGACACATTCGGCCGGTGGCTCGATTTCCTGTTCGACCCCGTGGAGACCGGCGGCCAGCATCGCCGCGGACGCAAGGTATGGGTTCGCGTCGCCGCCCGGAAACCTGTTTTCGATCCGGAGCGAAGAACCGGAACCCACGACTCGAAACCCACACGTGCGGTTGTCGCGCCCCCAGACAATGTTGACCGGCGCCCAACTCGCCGTGGCGTATCGCTTGTACGAGTTGACGTTGTTGGCGACCAGCAGCGACAGCTCACGAGCACCCGCCATCACACCACCCAGAAAGTGGCGCATCGTCCTGGCGACGCCTCCCACGCTGCTCGGATCGTGAAACCGGCTTGTCGTCGCATCGACGCTGTCCCAAAGGCTGAGGTGGATGTGGCCGCTCGACCCGGTCCAGGTGTGGTCCGGCTTGGCCATGAAAGTGATTGCGTATCCATCCTGATAGGCGATCTCCTTCGCGCCGTGCTTGAAGATCACGGTCCGGTCGGCCGATTCGAGCGCGCCGGCGTACTGGATGTTGACCTCGTGTTGGCCTGGCGCCGCTTCGCCCTTAGAAAACTCGATCGGAACGCCCGCCTCGGTCATCAGGTTCCGAATCTTGCGGTACAGCGGCTCCGCCTTCGTCGCCTGAAAGAGTTGATAGTCCTCGTTGTACCAGCCAAAGGGTTGTAGTCCAGCGTAGCCTTGCGCCCTGGCGTCGGCGAAGGAGCCGCGCACGAGGTAGAACTCCAACTCCATCGCCATTTTCGGCTGGAACCCGAGACTGGCTGCCCGCGCGATCTGGGACGTGAGGATCGTTCGAGGGGATACCGGTACTTCGTCGCCCGTCGTCTCATCGACGGCGTCCGCGAGCACCAGCGCTGTCTTTTCCAGCCAGGGAACTAGGCGCATGGTCGACCAATCGGGCCGCGCCAGGTAATCGCCATAGCCGGACGACCAATTCATAAGCGGGAAGCCGTCCGGCGTATTCAGTTCCATGTCGGTGCCGAGCAGGTAGGTGCAGAAGTGCGTGCCGTGGTCCAGGCAATGCTCGATGAAGTAACCGCCGGTGACGCGTTTGCCTACGAGCCGGCCTTGCATGTCGCAGATGGCGCAGACCACGGTGTCGACCTCGCCGCGCGCGACGAAGTCGGTCAATTGCGCAACCGTGAGCATTCCTTGGGCAGAGGCGGTCGCCATTGGACGTGTACAACCTATCCGTCAAGCCGGTAGAACCGGCGGGCGTTCTCCGCCCATAGTTTCCGCTTGGCGTCACCGGCAAGATCGGCCGTCAGATCATCGAGGGTATTTACCCACCGTTGGTGAGACGACGCGCCAAGGACGACGGGCCAGTCGCTGCCAAAGACGACCCGATCTTCGCCAAACACTTCGAGGGCATGCAGCACGTAGGGTCTGACGTCGCCCACCGTCCACGATGGGAGGTTCGCTTCAGTCAGGACGCCGCTGATCTTGCAGACGGTGTTCGGCAGCGACGCCAACTCGGCCATCTGCTCGGCCCACGGGTTCATTTCGCCACCGCGGATGTTCGGCTTAGCGATGTGGTCAAGGATGAAGCTGGTCTCGGGGCAGCGCCGCACGAGTTCTACGGTCGGGCCGAGCTCGCGAAAGGTGCAGCAGAGATCGCAACTCAGGCCATACTCCGGCAAGAGCTGCACACCCCGCACGAACCCCGGCCGGAGGCAGAACTCCGGGTCGGGGAGTCCCTGCGTCAAACGGCGGATGCCTTTGATCTTCGGACCGAGGGCGACCAACGCCTCCAGGAACACCCGAACTTGTTCCCCATCTTCCACCGGGGCATGGGCAACGACGCCCATGATTTTCGCGTCCTGATTCGCCAGCTCGACGACGTGACTTGCCTCGATGAGGGCATAGGCGGGCGCGACGTCGATCTCGAGATAGACCAAGCCCTCGACCTGGGACTCCTCGGTCGCCTCTGCGTACTCGGTGAGACCAAACGGTTTTTTCAGTGAGG
>JBOGUE010000807.1:0-2174 GCA_050695955.1 Thermomicrobiales bacterium
CGATCAGGCAGCGGTTGTGCGTGTGCCGCCAAATGGCGCGATGGAAGTCGAAGTCGAGGTCCGCGCACCGTTCGCGATCGCCGCTGGCGGCCGCCTCTTGCCAGGACATCAACAAGTCGTCGAGCTCTGCCGCGCAGTCCGCCGACGCGCGTTCGGTGGCCAGTTCCATGGCCCGGATCTCCAAGAGGTCGCGGACGTCATAGACATCGAGCAAATCCTGGAGAGACCACTCGGCCACGACCGCACCCTTGTGCGGAGAAATCACGACGAGCCCTTCCCGATCGAGCGCGCGCAGCGCTTCGCGGACGGGGCCGCGGCTGACCTTGAGGAGATCGGCGAGCGCGGTTTCGACCAACCGGGTGCCAGGCGGCAGCTCGCCGTTGCGAATGAGCACGCGCAGTCGTTCCGCGACCTCGCTGCTCAGCGGCTCGCGTGACACCGCCAGCGACGACCCATCCTGCGAAAGCAACGAGCGTATCGGATGCACTCGGCCCCATCCTCGACATGCCGCACGGAGGACGCTACGCAAACTGCAAACAGTTGATTGACTATTGTTTACAGTCTGCAATTGAAATTGTCAAGTCCTTGTTGCGCCACCGGCCGCGGTCGCCGGTTCCACATTGCGTCGGGTGACACATCAGACCCGCCGGTTATTGCCGGTATCCAGTGAGTAAGCGCATTCGGGGGGAAGAGACGCGACGAGCGTCAATCAGCGATTCCCCGCAGCCGCGGATCCAACGCGTCGCGCAGCCCATCCCCCAGCAAGTTGAATCCCAACACCAGCACCGCAATCGCCACCCCTGGAAACAACACCAAGTGCGGGGCAGAGGAGATGTAGGTGCGGCCACGGCTGAGCATGGCGCCCCATTCCGGGGTCGGCGGCTGCACACCCAGGCCGAGGAAGCCGAGGGCGGAGGCGATCAGAATCGTGCCGCCGACGCCGAGCGAGGCTTGCACAATGAGCGGTGGCAAGGCGTTCGGCAAGAGATGCCGGCCGAGGATGCGGCCGTCGCTTGCCCCGACCACGCGCGCCGCCGCCACGAAGTCCTGCTCCCGCAACGTCAACGCGACTGCCCGCGCCAGGCGCGCAAAGCCGGGGATCGAGGTGACGCCGACGGCGAGGATGACGCTGCCTACCCCGGCGCCGAGGACGCTGACGATGGCGACCGCGAGCACGATGCTCGGCAGGGTCATCAACACGTCGACGGCGCGCATCAGCCCAGCATCCCACCAGCCGCCCTTGTAGCCCGCGACCAACCCGGCCGGTACGCCGATGCCGGCCGCGATGCCGACCGCCGCCACGCCCATCAGCAGCGAGTAGCGGGCGCCGACCGCGAGCCGGGTCAGGATGTCCCGCCCCACGTCGTCCGTGCCGAATGGGTGATCGCGCGACGGCCGCCCCAGCCGCAATTCCAGAACCGGCGTCGCCGGGTCGTACGGCGTCCACACCGCCGCCCCGACCGCGATCAGCACGAACGCGAAGACGATACCGGCCCCGACCACCGCCGCCCGGTGCCGCAGAAACCGCCGCAGAATCGCGCGTTGTTGGCTCGGCGCCCCTCCCGCCCGCTCAAGCGCCGTAGCACCCTGTCGCCTGTCGCCTGTCGCCTTCTGCCTAACCTCAGCCATACCGCACCCGCGGGTCGAGCACCGCGTAGAGCGCGTCGACGACCAGATTTACCGCCAACATGAGGACGGCGTAGACGAGGACGACCGCCTGGATCATCGTGTAATCGCGGAGCTGGATCGAATCGATCATCAGCCGGCCCAGCCCTGGCCAGGCGAAGACGGTTTCCACGACGAGCGAGCCGCCGAGCAGGTAGCCAAGCTGCAACCCGGCGATGGTGACGGTCGGGATGAGGGCGTTGCGGAAGGCATGGCGCAGCGTGACGACGCGCTCTTTCAGCCCTTTCGCGCGGGCGGTGCGGACGTAGTCCTGGCCGAGGATGCCGAGCATGCTCGACCGGGTCATGCGGGCGATCACCGCCATCTGGTGAGCGGCGAGGGTGACGGCCGGCAGCACGATCGAGGCCGGTCCGTCGAATCCCGCCACCGGTAGCCAGTCGAATGAGACGGCGAAGAGCATGATCAGCATCAACCCGAGCCAGAAGCTGGGCAGCGAGATGCCGCTGACGGCGGCGACCATGCTCAGGTGGTCCAGCCAGGAATAGGGC
>JBOGUE010000808.1:0-2130 GCA_050695955.1 Thermomicrobiales bacterium
GCATGAAGGCGGCCACATTCGTTGGTCGAACGGGCCGCTTACGCGGCATATCGAGCGTTGCTCGATGGGAGGGCGCAGGTCCCTCCCCTACGAACGACGACGACGGGGTCCCGTTCCGAAAGGAGGTTGCACGCATTCTCTGGAATCCCGATGGCACGCAATGGACAACGAACAACAAGGAGGTAGACCCGTGGTGACTCGTTTCCGGCGCACGGCGATCAACCGGCGGTCCTTCCTGGCGGGTTCGGCGGCCCTCTCCGCCGCGGCAGCGGTCGGCCCCCGCTCGATCAGGCGGGCAACGGCCCAAGATTGCGAGCGGATCACGGTCTGGGGCGTCGTCTCGTTCACGCCCGAAGGCGACGAGCTCCTCGGCCAGCAAATGGTCGAGTGGGGCGAGGCGAACGGCATCGACGTCGAGTACGTGCCGACCGCCGGCTCGGACTACACCATCAAAGTCGCCACCGCGGTCGAAGCCGGCACCGTGCCCGACGTGGTGATGCTGCTCGGCGACCTGACCCACTTCTACGCCGCGCAGGACCGCCTCGTCGACCTGACCGACGTCTACACCGAGGTGAAAGACCTGGCCGGTGGCATGTTCCCGCAACTGCTGCCGCACGTGCAGGTCGGCGAGCAGATCTTCTCGATCCCGATGGAGTCGGACCTCGGCGCCATGTACGCCCGCCTCGACCTGATCGAAGAGGTCACGGGCGCCCGCGAGGCGCCGAAGACGCTCGACGAGCTGGAAGAGATCGCGCTCGAAATCAACGACCCGCCCCAACAGTTCGGAATCGGCTTGGTGGTGGCGCGGACACCGGACGCCACCGGCAACATCGAGCAGATCATCTTGGCCGAGGGCGGGACCCTGGTCGACGAGGCGGGCGCGCCGGCGATCAACTCGGCCGGCACGATCGCGGCGCTGAACCGGATCAAGCGCTGGTGGGACGCCGAGTTGATTCCGCCCGACTCGCCGAGTTGGGACGACGCCGGCAACAACCAGTCGTACCAGTCGGGGCAGTCGGCCTTCGTCTTCAACCCGGCCTCGATCTTCGCCTACCTGGAAGCGAACGACCCGGACCTGCTGGCCGATACCACCCAGGCCCCCTTCCCGGCCGGACCGGCGGGCTCCTTCCCAGGCGTCGGCACCTGGTCGTGGTCGGTCTTCAACAGCAGCGCTTGCGTCGATCAAGCCAAGGAGTTGATCAAGGCGATCATGCAACCGGACAAGCTGCAGGCGGTCTACGAGCAGGTCGGCGGCCGCTGGTACCCGGTCTACCGCGACCTCACCCAGGCGCCGTGGTGGAAGGAGCGCCCCTTCTTCGACGACTTCCCGACGATCATCGAGAACGCGCGCGAGCGCTGGTTCCCGGCCGAGGCCACGCCGACGCTGCTCAACCAGATCAGCGCCTGCGACCAGAAGCTGATCGTCGCCGACATGCTCCAGCAAGTCCTCATCAACGACATGTCGCCCGAGGACGCCGCCGCCGAGGCGCAAACCGCTATGGAGCAGACCTTCGCGGAAGCCGCGCAGGCGTAGCGGCGCGGGGGTCAGGGACGAAGCGGCGTGCTCTCCCTGACCCCTGACTCCTCGCTCCCGACCCCTATCTGAAGATGTCGGATACCGCCAGCCGAAAGTCTGGCAGCACTGGTGCGCCGTCGAGGATGTCTCCGCCCCGATAGACGGTTGTGGGTTGGCCCGGACGATAGACGGCGACGGTACGTTCGCGTGTTTTCACCCACCAGACGAGGGGGACGCCGGCTTCGAGGTAGAGATCGATCTTCTCTTGCACCTTACCGGGGCGGTCCGACGGCGACATCACCTCGACAGCGAAGTCGGGCGGGACCGGGCAGAAGCCGTCGAACTCGATGCCATGCGGCAGGCGATTGGCGCGGATGAACCCGACATCGGGCGCGACCATCACGTCGGGATCGCGCAGGAGGACGAAGCCACCCTCCGCGCTGGTGACATAGCCCAGGTCACGTTCATCAACATGCAAGGCAACCCGAACGTGGATACGTCCCGTGATCACGCTCGGTCTCATGGAGGCTGGGCTCACTTCGCGCAACTCTCCTCGAATCAGCTCGTAGGGAACGTCCCCTCCCAATGCCTCCAGGTCTTCGACGGTGTAGAGC
>JBOGUE010000809.1:0-7330 GCA_050695955.1 Thermomicrobiales bacterium
AACAGCCCCGCGTACCGCCCCCCGAGCGCCATCAACTCCTCGTGCGTTCCCTGTTCGACCAGCCGGCCTACTTCCACAACCAGAATGCGGTCGGCCATGCGCGCCGTCGAAAACCGGTGGGAGATGAAGAGCGCCATCTTTCCCGCGGTGAGTTCTTTGATGCGGGCGAACAGGTCGTGTTCCGCCTGCGCGTCGAGCGCCGCCGTCGGCTCGTCCAGGATCAGAATCTGGGCGTCGCGCATGAACGCGCGGGCAAGCGCGACCTTCTGCCATTCGCCGCCCGACAATTGATGTCCGCCATCGAACCACTTGCCGAGCGTCGTCCCGTATCCTTTCGGCAATCCTTCGATGACCGTGTTTGCCCCGCCGCGCTCGGCGGCGCTGGCGATCGCGACTAGGTCGTCGACGCGCTCGACGCTGCCAACGCCGATGTTCTCGCCGGCGCTGAGTTGGTAAGTCGCATAATCTTGGAACATCATGCCGAACTCGCGCCGCAGTTCGGCCGGATCGTAGTCCCGCACGTCTCGGCCGTCGATCAGAATCTGACCTTCGTCGGGATCGTAGAGTCGCCCCAGGAGCTTGACAATCGTGCTCTTGCCGGCGCCATTGCGCCCAACGACCGCCACGGCCTCGCCCGGCGCAATCGTGAAGGAGACGTCATCCAGCGCCGGCTCCGGCCGACCTGGATACCGAAACGTCACGTTTCGAAACTCGATCCCGCGCCGGAATGGCCGCTGAATCGGGACCGGCTGATCCGGTGGCGCGATGCGGGGTTCCCGATCCAGCAACTCGTAAAGTGTCGAGAGATACAACCCATGCTCGTAGATCCCTTGCACACCGCCGAGAATCCCCTGGAACGAGGTCTGGACCTGTTGCGCCGCTTGCGTGTAGACCGTAAGTCCGCCCAGACTCACCGTGCCGCGTACCGCCAGAATCGCGACGTAGAGGAACGTACCGGACGATGCCAGGGTCGTCAGCGCGCCCCAGCCGAAGCCCGCCACATAGCGTCGTACTAGCAATCCCTTGGTTTCCTCGTAGTACCCTTCGGCCAACCGTCCATACCGGTCGATGAAGTGGTCGCCGAGGGTGTAGAGCTTGACCTCTTTGTTGAACTCGTCGGTCGTCAGCAAACCCGAAAGGTAGGTCATGAGCCGCCGGACCGGCGACTGCCGCCGCATCTGTTGGAATCCCCACCAGCCGTATCGCGATCCAGAGATAAACGCCGGCACCGGAGAGAGGATCGCCGCGACGGCGATCCAGGGTGAGAGGCCCACCAACAGCGCGATCATGGTGCCGAACGTGACCGTCGTGCGGGCCAGCGAGAAGACGCTCGACACCATCATCACCGGTCGATGCGTCGACTCTCGCTGCGCCTGCTGAAGCTGATCGTAATAGACCGGGTTCTCAAAGTCGGCCAGGTCGAGCGTGTTGGCGTGCCGCATGATCAGGAGCTGAACGTGAATCGCCAGCCGTTCTTGCAACAACTGCTGGCTGATGTTGCCCAGCGTCTGCAGCAAGCTGCCCGCCAGAAAGAGCCCGAGCTGCATGGTGGCAAGCACGACGACGACGCGGACGTGCTCGTCTCCCCCTCCGTCACCGATGGCGTCGACCACCTCGTCGATCAGGCGACCCGCGAGCCAGACTTGCGCCGCCGGGACCACGCTTTGCAGCAGAGTCACGGCGGCCAGCGCGAGGGTCATCTGGCGACTGGTGGACCAAACCAATCCAAAGACGCGCACCAACGCTCGCCACGTTTCGCGAACGCCACGCGAAACGCTGTTCAAACGCGGTCGCCGGCCGTTGCCCGCGATAGCGCTCGCGGCTTGACCATTATGTGATCGACTCGATCTCGGATATCGTCCGTTCTCGCGGCGCGGATCGTGCATAGTGCTCCAAGTGGCATGCCCCAGCGGTGGTGTGCCCACATCGGTGGCAACCCACGTGATGGCACGCCCAGGATGGGGCCCCTGGACGTACCACAAGAGAGGAATAAACCATTGCCGGTGACGCGACAACTCGCTCTTCGGCTAGTCCGATGAGGCCAGTTGGGCAGGTTGCCGCGCTCGAAGGGGGTTTCAAACTGGTTGCAGTATCGTCGTCGAACCGCATTTCCGCGGTTCGCTCATGGTGGATTGGCGCCAAAACGCACGCGACGTGGAGTCAACGCCGGGACCTGATAGCCGTCACCATCATATCGCTCTTCACGATCGTCGGCGCCTGGCCGCTCGTCGCTGGCCACACCGTGCTCGGCCAAGACAGCCTCACGTTTCACTTCACGGCCTACGCCTACCTTGGCGAGCGCCTTTCCGACTTCTCGATTCCGGTCTGGAATCCGTACTGGTTCGGCGGCGCGCCCTTCGCGGCCGACCCCGAATCCGGCTGGACCTACCTGCCGGCGATGATCCTCTTTTCGCTCTTGAACGTGCCGCTGGCGATCGACACCTTTCTCCTCCTGCATCTGCTGATCGCCGGACTCGGCGCGTACACACTCGCCCGCATCCTCGGCATGGGCGTTGGCGCCGCTACGGTCGCGGCGGCCGCCTACGAGTTCACGGGCGTCATGTATAACCGCCTACCCTGCTGCCCCGCCTACTACCAGGTCGCGGCGTGGGTTCCTGTCATGCTGATCGGGGCGGAGCTCGCTCTGCGGTCCGAAACCTGGCGTCGCCGGCTCGGTTGGTGGGCACTCGCCGGCTTCTCGCTGAGCCAGATCTTCTCCGTCTGGCTTGGACAAGGCGCCGTCTACGCCTGTTTGCTCCTCGCGGCATATCTCTGCTACCGCACGCTGCTAGACCCCGCCGATTCGGTCAGCACTCTTTCCCAGCGAACCGTTAATCTGTTACTTCACGGTGGCTCAATCCTCGCCCTTGGGCTTGGTTTGGGCGCGGCAGCCCTACTGCCCCGGCTCGAATTCCACGCCCGGTCGAATCTGGCAGACGGCTACGTCGGGAACCTCAGTTGGGCAGCCAATCTCGGCGGCTGGGACCTGGAGACAGCCTCGACCGCACTCCTCTCCGGGTCGCTGTATGACGTAGGCGGCGTCACCGCCGCGCTCGCGTTCATGGGGCTCCTCATCGCCGGCCGCCACTACGCCGCACCCTTCTTCGGCATCCTCAGCGTGGCGATTCTCGCCCTCTCCACGAACACCGTCACGCGCTGGAGCGAGGCATTCCCCGTCTTCGGCGATCTCCATCCCCACTATCCCGAGCGTATCACGATGATCGGCGCGATCGGCCCAGCAATGCTCGCCGGCGCGGCCATCGCCGCCGCCCCACGACGTCGCCGGACGGTCGTTTCTGCCGCGGCGGCCAGCTCACTTGTGCTGCTGTGGCTCCTGATGCGCAAGCAGCTCGAAATCGAAAAGATCGATCTCGTCCGTATGGTCGCCACGGTCGCCGCGATCATCGCCGTAGTCGCCCTGCTGCGCTTTGCACCGCTCCGGCCCGCCGTAATCGCGCTTGTCCTGGTCCTGCTCTTTGGTGATCTTTTTTTCGCGGCCAAGTGGTTCCGGCTCGACGCCCCGTACGGCGGCTACCAAACGATCGCTATCGAGGAGTACGCAAGCGCCAACGGCGCCGCGCGTTTTCTCCAATCGCGCACCGGCGACGAACAGGGACGGTTCTACGGCTACGATCCGGATCTCCGCCTCGGCCCGGAGGAGCGCCCTCTCTACTATCGCTACCACTGGGGCGACCCCGAGGCGCACGCGATCATGGCCAACAACCGGGGCACCCTCCTCGGCATCGAAGACGTCCAGGGATACAACCCGCTCCAACTCCAGCGATACGTTGACTTCATCGACGCGATCAACGGAGCACCCCAGGACTACCACGGCGCCAATGTGCTCCAGTCAGGCATCGACTCCCCGCTGCTCGAACTGCTCGGCGCCCGGTACGTCGTTATCCCAGCGGAGCCCGATGCCAGCCGCGCGGACCTTACCTGGCTGCGCGAACAGTTCCCGGAGGTATACCGCGACGACGAGGTTGCGATTCTCGAGAATCGAGACGCCCTGCCTCGCGCCTGGCTGGTTCACGACGCCCACGAAGTCGAACCCGATCAGGCATTGGAACCACTCCAGGACGGCTCGGTCAACGCCCGCGAGACGGCGGTCGTCGAGGAATCGCCACCCCCCCTCGCACCCGCGCTGGCTGGTTCGGCCGAATACGTGACGATCCTCGACGAGTCGCCCGAAGGCTTGCGCATCCGAGTGCGTGCCAACGCGCCTGCCTTGCTTATCGTCAGCGTCAACAATTACCCATCCTGGCACGCCACGGTCGACGGGCAATCGGCCAAAATCTATGCTGCCAACCACATCCAGTCGGCAATTGCAATCCCGCCCGGCGACCATGTCGTTGAACTTGGGCACCGTTCGCGCTCGCTCCAGATCGGATTGGCGATCACGTCGTTGACCGCGGGCGGCATCGGCGGGACGATCTTGATAAGCTCGCTCCTGGTCGCCGTGAGAGGTCGAATGCCGATCCCCGCTCGACGCCGCCGTCTCACCTCCGCCCTTCCAGCGGACTAACGCCCGCTCTACGTCGGTCTTCCTCGCGTCAGGGAATGTCGTGCACGCGCGATCGCTTCTGCTGGAAGCGCCTCGAAGCCTGCGATGGGTTGACGCGGATCTACCAGCACCCGTTCCGGACGAAGCACTGGTGCGCACCACAGCCGGCGCGATCAGCATCGGCAGTGAACTCCCCTTCTACAGAGGCGAGGCACGCACGTTCCTTCCTCCGTCCTATCCAAAGATGACCGGCTATGAGAATGTCGGCCGGATAGTCGAGGTCGGCGCCAATGTGTCCGGGCTGTCCACCGGAGACCGCGTCGTCGCCACCTACGGCCACCGCACGGCCGCGCTCATCCGGGCATCGTCGGCCATCAAAATCCCGGATGAAATCGACGACGCGCTCGCGATCCTGCTCATCCCCACCTGCGACGTGGCCAAAGGGATCGCCAAACTCCGTCCCTCCGCCGGGGAACCAATCCTCGTCACCGGTGGTGGTGCGATCGGCCTTCTGACCATCTGGTCGCTCGTCCAACAGGGGTTCGGACCTGTCGATCTGGTCGAACCCATCGAGTCCAGGCGCAATCTGGCGTTGGCGCTTGGCGTCCGCCACGCCTGGCGCCCCGAGGACGCGCCGTCGTCACCCTCCTACCCCGTGGGCCTCGAATGCTCCAGCGCCAACGCCGGCTTCGGCGCCCTGCAACGCGCCATGCGCCTCAATGGACGCATCTGCGTCTTGGCCGACGGCCTCCGGGAACCACTCACCCTTTCTGCCGAATTCCACGAACGCGAACTGACCATCGTCGGCTCCAGCGACGGCCTCGACTACCGCGACCACGCCCGCTGGTATTACCCTGCTGCGCTGCACAACGGCGCCAACCTCCGCCGCCTCTTCGACCTAACCGTCAACGCGGACGACCTCCCCGCAACCTTCACCACTCTCTCCGTGAACCCGCACGCGGCCATCAAGGTGCTCGTTCGGTATCGTACCGAACCCGCGGGTTGACCCTCCGTTCGGCTTCACAGTAAGTTAACCGGAGGTTGGCAGCGTCATAACCACTCGGTCCTAGTGCGCGCCGGATAGTAGTTCCGGTGATCGACGCGCCGGAACGGCGCGGGAATCGGTGTGGAATGTGGAACTGACCTTTCTCGGCACTGCCGCCCCCGAAGGCTATCCCGACGCATTCTGCGGCTGCTCCAATTGCGAGCGGGCGCGTGCGCTCGGCGGCAGAAATCTGCGCAAGCGATCCGCCGCGTTGATCGACCGCGAGGTCCTGATCGACCTCGGGCCGGACGTCATGGCCGCCTCGCTCCAACACGGCGTCCCGCTGACCGGCGTTTACGCCTGCCTGCTGACCCACGAACACCACGACCACCTCGACGCCTCCCATCTCCACTCCCGCAGCCCGCACTGCGGCGTCGTCGATGCGCCATGTCTCGAGTTCTATGCGACGCCCGGCGCTATCGGCCGTGCGGAAAGCCACTTCGGACGGTGGCTTCCGCCAAACGGCCTCGCCCACCCCGAGACGTCAACTCGATTGAACATGCGTGTCTGCCCCATCGAGCCCGGCCAGTCATTCACCGTCGGGCCCTACCGCGTGCTGGCCGTACCCGCGGCCCACGGTACGGACCTTGTGCCGCTCCTCTTTGCGATCGCGCGCGGCTGCCGTGCCGTCTTCTACGCGACCGATACCGGTCCCCTCCCCGAAGCGGCTTGGCAAACCCTGCGCGGCTGGCAATGCCCATTCAACGTCGTCGCCCTCGACCACACGATGGGCGGGCGTGAACGCTCGACCGGCCACCTCAACGCCGAACAGTTCGTCGAACAGCTCGACCGGCTCCGCGCCGAAAACCTCCTCGCCGGCGATTGCCGCGTTTTCGCTCACCACCTCGGTCACCACAGCAACCCGGACCACGAGACGCTCGCCGCGTTTGCCGCCGCTCGCGGCTACCACGTTGCCTTCGACGGACTCACCGTCACCGTCTGAGGGAGGTTCGGAGCGGGCTACGACAGCCCAGGGCAGGAGTAGCGTCGATGGCGAGTGTGGCGCTCGGACCGCGAATGAAACGGTGGCGCCGCGAGGCCCGCCGCACGAGCCGCTGGGCCGGCCTCCTCTACGTCCTGCCCGCGCTCGCTATTCTGCTCCTCTTCGAGGTCTGGCCTCTGCTCTTCGGCATCTGGATCAGCTTCTGGCGCTGGGACATCGAGCCGGTCAACTTCATCGGGCTCGACAACTACCGGCAGCTCTTCACCGACGGGTTCGTCACTCGCGACTTTCGAGGCGACCTGACGTCCGGCGAGGTCGCGCGGAGTCTGGTTGTCACCGCCTACTACGTCCTCGGGACGGTGCCGGTCACGATCGCCTTCGCGTTCGCCGTCGCCTCGCTCCTCTTTCAGGGACTCGCCGGACGCGGCCTGCTCCGCACGATCTACTTCCTGCCTTACGTTACCAGCAGCGTCGCCCTCGCCCTCGTCTTCGCCTGGATCTTCAATGCTCAGGTCGGCATCGTCAACGCGGTGCTCGATCGCCTCGGGTTGCCCGCCTCAACCTGGCTGCAAGACCCGACGCCGGCCGCTAAACGCCTTCTCGGCTGGCTCGGGGCTGGCGACTTGGGCGCTTGGCCGGACCTCGCCGCCGGTCCCAGCGTCGCGCTCGTCGTCGTCATCATCTTCACCATCTGGTCCACCATCGGCTACAGCATTGTCGTCTACCTCGCAGGCATGACGGCCGTCCACCGCGACCTCGTCGACGCCGCCCGCGTCGATGGCGCTTCGCCGTGGCAGGTGACGCGCTCCGTCACCTGGCCGCTCCTGATGCCCTCCAC
>JBOGUE010000810.1:0-5489 GCA_050695955.1 Thermomicrobiales bacterium
GTCCACCTTCGCTGCCGACGAAGACGGGTTGCCACCCGTAACCCAATCGAAGGGTCGGTCGTTTAGGGACGTACACGCGGGGCGGTATGCGCTCCGCGCGGATGCATCTATAGGAGGGACCCGCGTATGCGGACGATGATTGCGCGCTACTTGATGCGGCGAAATGGCATGCGGAACACCACCTCTAATCGACACGGGAGCCAGTAATAATGGGACAGACGCTCCGGCGCCGGGTCGGCCTGCTGGCCGTCCTGGCCATCATGATGACCATCGCCATGACGAGCGCGCCGTTTGCCCGTGCCCAGGAGGAGTCATCCGAAGCGAGGCCGGCCGCCACCCCGATCGCCGTCCCGGCGGCCGAAGACGGGTCGATCACGATCACCGCGCGCATGTGCCCCGAGGAGTATGCCGGGGACGACTATCAAGCCGATTGCGCGGATGTTCCCCCGGCGGGTACGGAGTTTCATACCCTCAACCAAGGCAACCCCGGCGAGCCGATCGCGATCGATGGCAACGGCGTCGCGGTTCTCCCGCTCCCGGCTGCCGACACGCCAGGAGCTATTGTGCTCAGCTTCACCCTGCCTGGCTACTACCACGATGTCCATTCGGCCGTCTCGTGCGCTGACGCTGAAGGGACGCCTCTTCCCGTGAGCGACGCCGGCGGCCCGGCGGCAGTCGAGATCCCCACCGACGGCATGGCCATCAGTTGCGCCTGGCGCCTCATTCCCGACCGGATCGGACCCGCCGGGCTACGAAGGGGAGAACTTCGCGACGGACTGTGGCACGCCTGCTCGTAAAGGAAAGAATTTCGTCGTCGCGGTGCAAATGGACGAGCGGGACCGTGTTGGGGTAACCGGTGACACCGGTCCCGACGGCATCGCGACGATCCCGATTCCGTACGCGCACGATGTGCTGCCCGGCGCCATCTTTCTTGGCCAGGCGATCGACCCCAGGGGTGACGAGCAATGGGAGGATCTCGACCCCTTTGTCGCGACGTGCACCCGGAACGAGGGCGCTGAGGATGTCCCGGTCGGGGAGGATGGTCCGAACAGCATCGCGGTTGACGCGCTGGTCGACGACGCGATCACCTGCATCTGGTACAACCTGCCGCCGGCCGAGGAGCCCGAGCCACCGACGCCGACGCCGACCGCCACCCCGGAACCGGAGGATCCCGATCCCAATCCCAATCCGGATCCGGATCCAACACCGACCGCGCCACCGGCGACGTCGCCCACACCCGAAGTGACCCTGCCCATCGTGAAGTTGCCGAGCACCGGCACCGGCGGCTGAGGGGTTAGGGGTTAGGGACTAGGGACTAGGGACTAGGGACTAGGGGTTAGGAGAGACGACGACGTATGCCCTAACGCCTAGCCCCTAACGCCTAACGCCTATCGTGTCGCCCAGCGCATGCCGCGTTCGACGATCACCCGCGCTTCGGGGACGGCGAAGTCGTGGGCTTTGTGGCCGAGGGAGGAGTAGAAGACGCGGCCGTTGCCCCAGCGGCGTTTCCAAACGACGGGCATGACGGCGCCCGCGATCCAGGGGGCGTGTTCGCCGGAGAAGGTCGTCGTGGCCAACACCTCGTTACTGGGGTCGACGTGGAGGTAATACTGCTCGGAGTGCATCCGGAAGTCGGCGAGGCCGGCGGTGATCGGGTCGTCGTGGTTGGTGATGTTCACCGTGTAGTCGATGACGTTGCCGGGGTGGGCGACCCATTGCCCGCCGACCATGAATTGGTAGGTGGGGTTGTTGCGGAAGGAGTCGGCCATGCCGCCATGCCAGCCGGCGATGCCGACGCCGCTTTCAACGGCGGCCAGCAACCCGGCCTCCTGCTCCGCCGTGATCGTGCCCATCGTCCAGACCGGCACGATCAGGTCGAGTGCGAGCAGGCGGTCGGCATCGAGGTAGACATCGAGCGTGTCGGCGATCTGGACGTCGTAGCCTTGACCGTGCAGGTACGGCGCGAACACATCGACGCATTGTTTCGGCTCGTGTCCGTCCCAGCCACCCCAGACGAGAAGAGCAGATTTCACGATGCAGCCCTCACCCCCAACCCCTCTCCTGTGCGCGAGAGAGGGGAGACGAATAGCGATGGCGGGCAGGATACCGTGTGGGGGCGCTGCTTGCCGCGCCCATCCTGTGACGACTATCGGCCGTTGGCCGAAGTGCGGCTGCGCCGCGCGCGGAGTTGCGGCGCGGCAAGCAGCGTCTCCACAGCGGTTGCTCCTATCTGATAATCTGGAGAGCGGAACGCGTCGATGGAGCCGAGTAGCGGGGTGCGTTCGGAGCGAAGCGAACCGCCGGTGGTGGGAGGGCGGTCTCCGAGGTCCCGCGAAGACCCTCCGGAGCGCGAGGACGAACGGCCGGTTGAATTGCCGGCCCAAAGCCTCGCCGGTTCGCCGCCGTTAGCGGGCATAATAAGGTCGCGGCCCTGTTGCACGCTGCATGGGTCGCGGCGAAGTGCGGTGGCACCACGGGGCCTCCTCGTCCGCATGGCGAGGGGGCGCGTCTGTTTAAGTAAGCGGGAGTGCCATTGTGGAACTGGACCTGAAACTGCACATGCCATCGGAACGCATCTGGACGACGGCGTTGGGGCAGCGGGCTGGGGAGCGGGTCAAACTGGCCGGTTGGTTGCATAACTTACGACAACTTCGTAATGTTAGCTTTCTGATTTTGCGCGACGCGAAGGGGCTGGCGCAGATCGTGGTCGACGATCCGGCGCTGGTCGAGCGGCTGGCGCGGCTGCACAACGAGGCGGTGCTGACGGTCGAAGGGCTGGCGGTCGCCAACCCGCGGGCAATGGGCGGGGTCGAGGTGCAGCAGCCGGTGGTCGAGGTGGTCGCGGCGGCGGCTGAGCAACCGCCGTTCGACCTCTTTCGGCCGGAGCTGGCGGCGCAGTTGCCGACGATTCTCGATTTCGCGCCATTGGCGTTGCGGCACCCGCGTCACCGAGCCTACTTCCGGCTGTCGTCGGCGTTGATGGCCGGGTTCCGGGCGACGCTGCGGGAGATGGGCTTCGTCGAGGTGCAAACGCCGAAGCTGGTGGCATCGGCGACGGAGGGCGGGGCCAACGTCTTCCCGGTCGAGTATTTTGGGCGCACGGCGTACCTGGCCCAGAGCCCGCAGTTCTACAAGCAGATGATGGTCGGCGTCTTCGAGCGGGTGTTCGAGGTCGGACCGGTTTTCCGGGCGGAGCCGCACGACACGCCGCGTCACCTCAATGAGTACGTCTCGCTCGACATCGAAATGGGGTTCATCGAGGACCACACGACGGTGATGGGCGTCTTGACCGCGGTGATCCGCGGCATGCTGGCGGCGGTGCGGGAGGAAGCCGCCGACGCCCTGGACTTGCTCAAGCTGACGTTGCCCGACGTGCCGGCGGAGATTCCGCGTCTCCACTTCGCGGACGCGCTCGACATGATCAGCGAGGCGACGGGAGAGGATGTGCGCGGCGAGCCGGACCTGGCGCCGGCGCACGAGCGCTGGCTGGGAGAATGGGCGCGGACGGCGCACAACTCCGATTTCCTCTTCGTCGCCGGCTACCCGACGGCGAAGCGCCCCTTTTACACCCACCCCGACCCGAACCGGCCCGTGTTCTCGAACAGCTTCGACTTGATCTTTCGTGGACTGGAGCTGGTCACCGGCGGCCAGCGGCTTCATCGTTATGACGACTACCTGGCCGCGTTGGCGGCGCGCGGTCTCGACCCGGAACCCTTCGCCGGGTATCTGCAGGCCTTCAAGTACGGCATGCCGCCGCACGGCGGGTTCGCCATCGGATTGGAACGCTTTACAGCCCGGCTCACTGGCGTAGAGAATGTGCGCGAGACGACGCTGTTTCCGCGAGACTTGAATCGGCTGACGCCGTGACGAGGGACTAGGCGTTAGGCGTTAGGCGTTAGGAGCACGTCGTCGTTCTCCCTAACGCCTGCGACCGAAGGGAGCACGGATGCGAATCGCGATGTACATCTGGCCGGAGCAGGAGGATATGCGGGCGCTGGCCGTCCAGATGGGGGTGACCGACGCGGTGACGTCGTTGCCTCAGCCCAGGCCGGGGCGAGGCGTGCCGTGGGCGTACGCCGATCTGGTGCGGCTGAAGCAGACCTACGCCGATGCCGGGCTGAATGCCTCCGTCATCGAGTCGAGCCCGCCGATGGATGACATCCGGCTGGACGGGCCGAACGCCGAGGCCGAAACCGAGCGCATCTGCCAGTTTCTGACCGACATGGGCGCGGCCGGATTCGAGGTCTGGTGCTACAACTGGATGGCCGTCTTCAACTGGCAGCGGACCTCGGTGACGACCCGCGATCGCGGCGGCGCCCTCGTCTCCAGCTACGACCACGACCTCAACCGCCACGGTCCGCCGACCGAGCATGGCGAGGTAAGCGAGGAGCACTTGTGGGAGACGTATCAGCGCTTCGTCGAGCGCGTGGCGCCGGTGGCGGAAGCGGCGGGGGTGAAGATGGCGCTCCACCCGGACGACCCGCCCCTCTCCCCGATCCGGGGCGTCGGCCGGATCATGCGCAGCGTCGAGAATTTCCAAAGGGCGCTGTCCTTACACGAAAGCCCGGTCCACGGCATCACCTTTTGCCAGGGAAATTTCCGGTTGATGACCGAGGAGATCCCCGCCACGATCCATACGTTCGCGAAGGCCGGGCGCATGCACTTCGCCCATTTCCGCGACGTGCGGGGCACCGTCGAGAAGTTCTCGGAAACCTTCCACGACGACGGCCCGACCGACATGCTGGCGGCGATGCGCGCCTACCACGAGGCCGGCTTCACCGGTCCGATCCGCCCCGACCACGTGCCGACCCTCCACGGCGACGCCAACGACCCGCCGGGGTACACCCTGCGCGGCCGGCTCTACGCGGTGGGGTATATGCGCGGGCTGCTGGAGGCGGTGCGGGCGGGGTGCTAGGCGCTAGGCGTTAGGCGTTAGGGGAAACGACGATCTCCTAACGCCTAACGGCTAGGGCGCGCTTGCAAAGCAAGAGCCAGTCGATGCATGACTGACGATCCTTGCTTAGCCCTCCCGCGACAGTCTCGGAGCATCCGTCCCAACCAACTCCGGAACCGGTGCCCTCGGCAAGCCAGCCAGCGCCGCCGGCACGAGCAGCAACGTCGCCAGCGCCGCCACCAGAAACAGCAGGCCGCTGCCAACGATCACCGCGGCCGGCGAGAAGGAGGCTCCGGCCGCGCTTCCCACAACGGTACTCGCCAGGAAGAGCGCCCCTGTCACCGCACCCACCAGCGCGAAAACCCGCCCCCGATAGGCGTCCTCACTTCCGCGTTGCAGCAACGTCATCAGCGTGGTGTGCAACCCGATGTGGGTGGGACCGATCACCACCAGCAGGATGACGCAGGCGACGGCAAAGTCCTGCACCAGCGCCATCGCGGCAAACCCGAGGCCGTTCAGGGCCGCGCTGACCACCAGCAACCGGTCCTCCCGCACCCGCTGCCCGACCTGCCCGATGACGATGCCGCCCAGGATC